>CAJQQJ010000182.1 GCA_905480445.1 uncultured Alphaproteobacteria bacterium
TAAAAAACAGGCTTAGTCTTGAAAAACTTTTCACTCAGTTTCCTGAGAGCGAAGTTGGCGGCCGGTACAACAGATCCGACGGCGACGGCAGTTATGTCTGTCGTTCTAAATCCCTCTAAAACCACCAACTGGCTAAGCCAAACGAAATACTCGTCAGCCGTTCTTTGATGATCTGTTTTACAACGCCATTGGCCCATTTGTTTTTGGCCGTCATACAGCGCGAAAACCAAATTTGTATTCCCAGCATCAATTACGAGTAACATAGAATTCAATCCTATAAATCGTAGAACACGGCACCTGCCGCGATAAATTCTTCAGTTCCATTGTCTAGGCGGAGAATAAGGGAACCAGATTCATCAATTCCAACAAAAGTACCTCTTCGCTCGTCGTTGGGCAAACGAACTCTTATTGGCTTGCCTATGCCCTTTGCACGCTCCAGCCAAAGTCTACGAATACCGGAAAAGCCAAAATCCAGCCATGAAGTGTAAAACACAGTGAAGGCTGCCAAGAATTTGTCGTGGAGTTCGTATGTTTGAAGAGTTGCTCCGCCATATAGCTCTTGCACTTTTGTAACTGCATAAGGCGCATTGTCAGGTTTGTGAGCAACGTTGACGCCCATGCCAATGATAATCCAATCGAGTTTGCCAGATAGACTCAGTTTGCTTTCCAGCAAGATCCCCGCGATTTTCGCGTCATCACAAAGAACGTCGTTTGGCCATTTACAGAGGCAATCTTGTTGCGGCAGCAATTCAGTTATCGCTTGGTGCAGAGCCAAAGCCGTGATGAAGCTCAATTGTCCGCCAATTGCAGGCGTTACCGTTGGTCTCAAAATTAACGATTGATAAAGATTTCCAACTGGACTTGACCAAGGGGCTCCCGTGCGCCCCCTGCCCTGCACTTGTTCGTCGGCGGTTACAACCACTCCTTGGTGACATCCTTGCTCCGCCAACTCACGTGCAATGTCATTTGTACTTCCAACTGAGCCAAAGTGGCGTTTATCGTATTGAATGTGTGAGGCCAAAATCTATTGGCTCTTTACCCGCCAAAGACCGCTGAAGCAGCGACCTTGGCCGCGTTTTCAATAGGAGCCAGGAAGACAAACAAGCCAACGACTGCAATGGCACTCGCACCAATGATAAAGCCAGTTTCTGCGCCTGTGTCATTGTCGAATGGTTCAGCTGCTTCATCGAAGTACATAATCTTAATGATACGAATATAGTAGAAGGCACCAACCACAGAAGACAGAACTCCGATGATAACAAGCCAGGTCAATCCGGCATCCAATGCTGCAGCGAAAACATACCACTTGCCCCAGAAACCCAGGAGCGGCGGAATACCAGCCATAGAGAACATAAAGATGCAAAGCGCCAAGGCCATCATTGGTTGGCTTTTGCTCAATCCAGCCAGATCAGCAATACCTTCAACCATCCGACCATCGCGACGCATGCAAAGAATGCAGGCAAAAGTCCCAATGTTCATGATCAGATAGATCGCCATGTAGATTAGAACAGCCTCAACGCCTGCCTGCGTTCCAGCAGCTAAGCCAACAAGAGCATAGCCAACATGGCCAATCGAAGAATAAGCCATCAGGCGCTTGATATTAGATTGGTTCAGCGCCGCAAAAGCACCAAGTATCATCGAAGCGAGAGCAACAAAGACCAGAATCTGTTGCCATTGGTCTGTCAACGCAGCAAATGGCTCCGACATAACGCGAACAAACACTGCAAGAGCAGCAATCTTCGGTGCAGTCGCGAAGAAGGCAGTAACAATCGTCGGAGCACCTTCATAGACATCAGGTGTCCACATGTGGAACGGAACCGCAGAAACTTTAAACGCCAAACCAGCAGCAACAAAGACCAAACCAATTACAAGACCAACAGGCAAAGCCTGACCTTCGCCTCTAAACCCAGCAATAGCTTGGTTGAGTTGATCGTAACCAGTTGTGCCAACAAAACCATAAACCAGAGAAATACCGTACAACAGCATGCCTGATGACAGTGCGCCAAGGACGAAATACTTCAATCCAGCTTCCGTTGAACGCAAGGTGTCTCTTCTAAAGGCCGCCACGACGTAAAGCGCCAAAGACTGAAGTTCCAAACCCATATACAGCGACATGAGATCGTTAGAAGAAACCATCATCATCATGCCAAGCGTGGCAAAGAGGAACAGTATCGGAAATTCAAATCGAGCCATTTGTGCGCGTTCGATGAAACGCATCGACATCAACATACAGGATCCAGCACCGATCAACACTAAGATCTTGGCGTACCTAGTAAAGTTGTCAGATTGGAATTGATCCGCGAAAGCCACCCCTGCCCCGCCTGGCATACGCCAAACAAGAACAGCCACAGCGACCAACGTCGCAAATGACAAGAGCACGACAGAGCGTGTTTTGCTGTCACCAACAAAAACACCGTAGATCAACAAAACGATGAGAGATCCAGCCAAAAAGAGTTCTGGCAAAAGACGAAGGGTATCTTGATACAACATAATATTAACCCGCCGTTGCTTGATGGAAGTTTTCAAGCAACTGCTGAACTGGCGCTGCCATAAAGTCGAAGAATGGAATTGGATAGATACCCATCCAAAGAACTAACACAATGAGAGGCGCGAAAATGATGATCTCTCGCGGAGACATGTCCAACATCGCTTTGACGTCCTCTTTCACAAGTGCGCCAAAAACAACACGGCGATAAAGCAGCAACATGTAGGCCGCACCCAAAACCATTCCAGTCGCCAAAAGTGCTGCAACCAATGTATTGGCTTTAAACGCACCGAGTAGGATCAGGAATTCGCCGATAAAGCCACCTGTTCCCGGCAGACCAACAGAAGCCAACATGAAGATCATAAAGGCAAAAGAATACTTAGGCATCACATTCACCACGCCACCGTAGCGCGCAATCACTCTAGTGTGCAGGCGGTCATAGACGACACCAACACAAAGGAAGAGTGCAGCAGAAACAATTCCGTGGCTCAACATTTGGTAAATGGCGCCCTCGAAACCCTGCTGATTGAATGTGAAGAGACCGGCTGTAACAAAGCCCATATGTGCCACCGACGAATAAGCGATCATCTTCTTCATGTCTTCTTGGACCAGCGCCACCAAGGAGGTGTAAATGACAGCGATGATCGACAGGCCAAAGACAAGCGGCACAAAGTAGAGACTAGCATCTGGGAACATTGGGATTGAGAAGCGTAAGAACCCGTAGCCACCCATTTTCAGCAAAACACCAGCAAGGATCACTGAACCGGCTGTCGGTGCCTCAACGTGTGCATCTGGCAACCATGTGTGGACCGGCCACATAGGCATTTTAACAGCAAATGATGCGAAGAAAGCAAGCCACAACCAGAATTGTAGATCTTCGCCAAAGCTCGTTGTTAACAACGTTGGGATGTCAGTCGTGCCAGCTGTATTGAAGATCGTGATCATCGCGGCCAGCATCAAAACCGAGCCGAGCAACGTGTAGATAAAGAACTTAAACGCCGAATAAACACGACGAGGTCCGCCCCAAACGCCGATGATTAAGAACATCGGTATCAAAACAGCCTCAAAGAACACATAAAAGAGAACGAGATCGAGGGCACAGAAAGTACCGATCATGAGCGTTTCTAAAAGTAAGAACGCGATCATGTACTCTTTCACACGGCTCTGAACAGCTTCCCAGGAAGACAAAACACAAAGCGGTACCAGAAACGTCGTCAACAAGACCAGCAAGGCCGAGATACCATCAACCCCCATATGGTAGTTGATGTTCAGTCCTGGGATCCAAAGCACCTTTTCGACGAACTGAAAATCAGCGGAACCACGCTCAAAGCCAAACCAGATAAGCAGAGATACAAAGAAAACTGCGCCTGAAGTCCACAATGCCATCCACCGGGATGTGCGTGCAACATCTTCTCTTTCACCGCGTGCGAGGAAGAAAATACAAGCAGCACCAAAGAGCGGCAAGAAAGTCAGAATAGAAAGAATAGGCAAGTCAAACATTTCTTAATCCAACCCTAAACCGAATGCCCGAGGATATACCAGGTGATCAAGGCAACAACCCCAATCATCATGGCAAAAGCATAGTGATAAACATAACCAGACTGTAGAGCGCTCGCCTTTTGGCCAATCTTGGCTGCAAGGGATGACACGCCGTCTGGACCAAGACCGTCGATAACGTCACCGTCTCCACGCTTCCAGAAGAACTGTCCGAGCCATTTGGCTGGTCTAACGAAGATAACGTCATACAGCTCGTCAAAGTACCATTTGTTAAAGAAGAACGCGTGGAATTCTTTGAACGTCTTGACCATAATGCCAGGAATAGAAGGTACGAGAAGATAACAAACATAAGCCAATGCAATGCCAAGCAAGCCGACAACAAGTGGTAAGTACTTAACCCACAGCGGCACATGATGAGCATGTTCAATCACATCGTCCGCATGTTGAGCGATAGATGCGCCCCAGAAAGCTAAACGATCATGGCCAACGAACCAATCATAAGCGATGTAACCTGAACCGATTGCACCAATTACCAGAACGACAAGAGGTAATAACATCACCCAGGGTGCCTCGTGGGCATGATCAAAGGTGTGTTTATCCGCTCTCGTCTTCCCGTGGAATGTCATAATCAACAAACGCCAAGAGTAAAAGGCGGTTAGGAAGGCCGCAGCGATACCCATTGCAAAGGCAAAGCTACCTGCACCAGAGTGAGCCGCATAGGCCGCTTCCAAGACGATGTCTTTCGAGAAGTATCCAGCAAATGGTGGAATACCAGCAAGTGCTAAAGAACCAACCCACATGAAGGCATAGGTAATCGGAATTTTTTTCCAGATGCCACCCATCTTACGCATGTCTTGCTCGTGGTGCATCGCATGGATCACACAACCAGCCCCAAGGAACAACAGCGCCTTGAAGAAAGCATGTGTCATGAGGTGGAAGATACCAGCACCGTAGGCGCCAACACCGAGAGCAAAGAACATGTAGCCAAGCTGAGAACAGGTTGAATAGGCAATCACGCGCTTGATGTCGAATTGAGTCAAACCAATTGTGGCCGCAAAGATCGCAGTCATACCACCGACGTATGTGACCAACGTCAGGGCTGTATCAGAAAGCTCGAATAAAGGTGAAAGACGCGCCACCATGAAGACACCGGCTGTAACCATTGTGGCTGCGTGAATAAGCGCCGACACTGGTGTTGGGCCTTCCATCGCGTCTGGCAACCAAGTGTGGAGGCCAATCTGAGCAGATTTGCCCATCGCGCCGATGAACAACAGAATGCAAATGATTGTCGGCGCGTGCCATTCCGTACCGAGGAACAACAAAGTAGCATCACTAAAGTTAGGAGCAGCAGCAAAAATACCGTCAAAGCTGACAGTGCCAAAGAGGAAGAAACAACCAAAGATACCGAGCGCAAAACCAAAATCGCCAACACGGTTAACAAGAAAGGCTTTCATAGCCGCCGCATTAGCTTCGGGCTTGTGATACCAAAAGCCGATAAGAAGGTAAGAACAAAGCCCGACCCCTTCCCAACCGAAGAACAACTGCACGAGGTTGTCGGCTGTTACCAACATCAACATCGCGAAGGTAAAAAGGCTCAAGTAAGCCATGAAGCGTGGCTTTGACGGATCGTCCGCCATGTAACCCACTGAGTATATATGCACGACAGACGAAACAGTTGTTACCACGACGAGCATCACGGCAGTTAGCGTATCGATGCGTAGCGCCCAATTCAAAACGAAGTCGCCAGAAGCAATCCACGTCAAAAGTTGAACCGTATGAGATCCGTTTGGCTGATCCTGCGCGCCAGCGAAGCCGATGAAAACGACCCAAGAAAGCACAGCAGAAAGCACAAGTGCGCCTGACGTAACGAACTGAGAGGCTTTATCGCCAATTTGTCGGCCAAAAAGGCCAGCGATTATTGCGCCTAGGAGTGGCAGAAAGACAATTGCAGTTTCCATCTGACTTACCCCTTCATCATGCTGATATCGTCGACTTCGATCGAGCCGCGGTTACGGAAATAGATCACCAAGATCGCAA
>CAJQQJ010000183.1 GCA_905480445.1 uncultured Alphaproteobacteria bacterium
GGGAATTGCTATAGTTTCTGTTGGATTGGTGTTCTTACTATTGCTCCGCCGAAAAGCTTAAATCCCGTCGAGTTTAGCAATCCCAATAGAGGCTTCTCCAGCACCGCAATAAAGCATGTATGTCACGCCTTCATCGACGAAGACACAAGGGTCCCTCAGTTCTCTCGCTCTACCACGGTTGGCGCCCATTACCGAGGTTTCTAAGGGCAGGTCGGCACCTTCCCAATCAAGTTCAGGCTCTAAGATCTTTGTAGGACCACTCAGATCCCAAGCCATCCAGTGATCATCTAATTGGAGCGAAGCGTGGAGGATTGATTCAGGTCTGTCACCCATGCGGGTGTAAAAGACATGCAGAGTTTCGCCGACAACATGAACTTCGCCATGGCGGAAACCTTCGCCGATGCCGTCGCGCGCATTGTAACGCACGAGGTTTGGACCAGCTTCGAATGGACCTTCCCAATCAGGCGCGCGCCAGATCTGGCCGCCCCACGTGATTGTGTAAATGTGATCCTTGTATTGGAAGGCTCTGAAGTAGGGTGGCCCTAAGAGGGGCTCCCTCGGTACGAACTGCAAGCCATCATAAGACTTCGCGTAACGTGTGAGCTGATTACCATTGGCGAGTAAACCATGGTAATAAAGGTGGAAGCACTTGTTTGCTTCATCGATATGGATGTCCGGCGAAGCGATGTGGGCATAGAGGTAACCTCCAACCATGTGTTTTGCCCAAGGAGGCCGGTCTTCCACGGGCGGTTCTGGCGGGTCTTCTACAATGTATAAAGACTCTTCGAGCGACATGATACCAGGCCTGTGCATCGTCCATGGCCCGAGCAGATCATCGGCGAAAGCCATCCGCAGATAGCGTCCTTTATGATCGGAAAAGTAGAGATGATACTTGCCAAGCTTACACTTTGCCCATTCGGGCATGCGGATGATGGCGGGGCCATTGATGTTGTCCCCCATGCGATCATCCATGTGTGGGTAGATGATGGGTTGGTCGAGCAGTCTTGTGGCTTTGATTGTCATGGCTTGGACATTAAGCAAACCACCGAAGATGTCTAGATGTCAGCGATGGTAAAACTTAACAAAGGTAGTGATCTGCCAGGAATAACGTTGGATGGAGCTGCCTTAACAAAGACTGCACCCATTGCTTCATAAAAAGCGCTTGCTTGAGGATCAGATAGGATCTCTAGTGTCTCACAGCCTTGCTTTCTCAGCGCTTGGATCGTTTCTATAAAGAGTCTTCGTCCTAAGCCCTGTCCGACGAAATCGGGATGAACGAAGAAAGCATCAAGATCCCACTGGTTGCCTTCAAGCTGTTCGATTACCGAAACACAAACCAACTGTTCGTTTTGCTCTCCCACGATTACCAAGCCAGCCTCAATCGCATTAGTCTCAACGCGTAAGCTCTCACGACAATCCTCCATGAAATCCATGTCGTAACCCCAGTAAGCTTTTGATTGGAAACAGAGTTCTGATAAAAGTTCTGCTTCCGTAGCCTTGGCAAGCCGAAACACGATTTCAGACAAGAGTTAAATCTTTGTGGCGGCGGCAGGCGGAGTGATTTCTTTGCGCGATTCCACGGCTTCTCGGTGAGAAATGTAAGTTGCAGCCACTACAATGATACCACCACCCAGTAGAACCCATGGGTCCAAGGCCTCGTTAAACACCAACAAGCCGAGCAGCGATGCCCAAACAAGCTGCAGTAAACCAACTGGCTGAGTAACTGTTAGGGGCGCACATTTGATTGCAAGTGTCATCGTGATATGCCCAACGGTCGCAAAGACGGCGGTTAGGAGAAGGAGAATCAACTCCTCCATGCTTGGTGTCACCCACACAGAAAAGGCAAAAGGTGCCAAGACCAAAGGGCAATAAAGCGACAGCATGGCTACTATGGCGATTGGTTCAATCTTCCCGGTTAATTTTTTGGTGATGATGAAGGAAATTGCGAACAATGGTGCTGCAATCAACTGGGCAAGTTGACCGGTGCCTACTTCTTGGAAACCGGGTCTCAGAATCACAATGGCACCTACGAAACCTGCAAGAACCGCCATTACTCGGCGGAGTTTGAATTTTTCACCTAGGAAGAAAGCTGCACCGATGGTGACAAAGATCGGCGACGTGTAGCCTATCGCCGTTACTTCAGCGACCGGAATGCGGGCCATTGCATAGAACCAAAAGATGATCGCAAGGGCATGGACGAATCCTCTGAAACCCAAAGCCAGATGCAAGCTTACGGATATTGAGCTCCTAAAAACTTTGAACAGAGCTGGCAAAACCAACACCAGCCCAAACGCGTAACGGATAAAGGCTGCTTCAGCCGCCGGTAGATCAGACCCTAAATATCTAACGAAGCCAGTCACGAAAACGAACAACCAACCCGTCACAACCATCCAGAGGATACCCTGCAAGGTCTTGTTGGCTTTCACCGTTTCAATGATGGGCATGCAGCTCTTTCTTGGTAAGTGGCCCTATCAGGATGTAGGATCTGGGGGCGGCTAAATCATTCACCTAAAGACCGTAGAGCATTAATCCCAAAAAGCTAGCGTGAGGCAGTAAAAAGAGCGCGTGGATCGTCCATTTGTCGCTTCTCAACAAAAGGAAGCGACGATACGACAGCGGTTCTTGTCCTGTCCCATGTTTCGACCGACATGAGGGTACCAACTTGAGCATCTGCTATATCAACGATGGCAATTGCCAAGTTCTTCTCCAGTCGTGGCGAATAACCAAGACTGGTTAGCTTTCCTATTTGTTTGCCATCAATCATCAAGGGCCAAATGGTCTCGTTGGACGCCAGAGCTTCACCCTCAACAATGAGGCCGACCAGCTTTTTGGTAAGCGGCTCATGTTTCAATCTTGAAAGCGCTTTTTTGCCGATGAAATCTGCAGGGTTCTTTAGACCAACAAGATGGCCAAGGCCGACCTCATATGGATTTGTTTCTGGCGAAATATCGAGACCCCAAGAGAGGATACCGGACTCAATCCGCCGTGCTTGTGAAACAGAACCTGGAGCGACATTGTAGATCTTGCCCTTTTCCATGAGGGCATCAAAGAGCGCGTCGCCTTTGGTCTCATCCGCTAGATAGATTTCATAACTAAATTCGCCGCTCCAGCCAGTGCGTGAAATTACAAGCTCAGTTCCCTGAAAATCAAAACTTGCTGACCAATAGTATTTCAGATCCAAGATAGCCTCGCCGACGAGGTCAACCATGAGGGCAGGGGACTTGGGCCCTTGAACTTGTAAAACGGAGACTTCCGCATCTCTGATTGTCACTTCCAATCCGGCGTTTACAGCAATGCCTTTAGTCCAAAGTTCCAGATCGCAGTCGGATGTCGAAAGCCAATACTTTCCGGCTTCGGGATGAAGGATGATGGGATCGCAAACAATACCGCCGTCTGGTGCAGTTAACAGCGCGTATTTACATTGCCCAATGGCGCAATTGTCCATGTTACGCGGCGTCAGCAACTGGACGAATTCTTTTGCGCTTGGACCTGTTATCTCAACTTGCCGCTCTCCCATGACCGGCCACAAGGCGACATGATTGATGACATGCCAGTATTCGTCGACTGGGTTTGTGAAGAAGGACGAAATGTAAGTGCGATTATAGACAGAATAGTTTCTGCAACCATATCGCCAACAAGCCTCAAAGAATGCGCCTTTGCGAATTCGTGGTTGAAAACCAAGTGCTGCGCCTTTGTGCTGGATCATAGTCGTTTTCCTTCGTTGCGTCTTTGACAGTTTTAAACGCTTTGCTGTCGCTTTGGCAATTGACAGTTACCAGACCCATCGTTACGCAGATCTTGTTGATGGTTCTGGTTTGGAAGGCTTCAAACCGGATGAAAAGGGAACAGAGTGAGGCGTACCCAACAGGGGCCTAATCTCTGGCTGCCCCCGCAACTGTAAGCGGTGAGCTGCATGCCACTGGCCACTGACCTTTGGGTTGGGAAGGCGGTATGAAGTGTTGACTCGTGAGCCAGGAGACCTGCCACCAACTGCCTGCTTAATCAGGTAAAGCTTCCAGACGCCGGGGACTGCGTCACGTGTGGTGGTCTCGTCAATTGGCCTCTTTCACTCTCTCCCCTAAGCGTCTCCTAAACCAACATGTAACTTGGTTACGCCGTTAGGAGATTGATATGAAACTGAAAATCATTGCATTGGCCGCAATGGCATTGGTCTGGCCAGACAGCGCTGCTGCACACTTCCAACTGCTCTACACGCCTAAAGTAAACTTGGAAAAAGCCGGAGATGTGACATTCAAGATGGTGTTTTGGCATCCTCTCGAGAACGGTTATATGATGGATATGGCAAAGCCGCAGGCTGTCTATTATCGCCATAAAGGTAAGACAGTTGATTTGCTCGATCAGATCAAGGCGATTGACTATCACGGCCCAACAAACAATGCCGCCGCTTTTGAGGTGACAACAGCTGTTCGACGTCTTGGAGATTACACCTTTGTTGTAGAACCAGCTCCCTATCTAGAAGCGAGCGAAGACATCTATATTCAACAGTTCACTAAGACTTATGTGAACAGAGGCGGCGTTCCAACGGACTGGATGGAGCCGGTCGGACTGGCGGCTGAAATTGTGCCGCAAAACAAGCCGACGAATATTCTCACCGGTTCAACCTTCTCTGGACGGGTCATGACCTCTGGTCAACCAGTCGCGGGCGCAGAAATTGAAATCGAATACATAGCGGCCGCTTTGGACGTTGAGAATAATGCTACTTTCGAGCCAACTGTTTCACCCGCGTCTGGTGGTACTATCGTCGCGATTTCCGACGCCGCAGGATATTTCTCATTCGGCATTCCCAAAGCAGGTTTTTGGGGCTTCGCAGCCCTGGACGTTGGGCCCGAAAAAGAACACGAAGGTAAATCTCTTTCTCAAGACGCGGTCATTTGGATCCGCGCTTTTGATTTCGAGTAGCGATAATGCATATCGTTGACGGAGCTTTATCGACTGAAGTAGTGACGGGCGGGGCAGTCTTAGCTGTGGCTGGCATTGCTTACGGTCTCAAGCATCTGTCGATGGAGAAAATTCCTGCAGCCGGGATGTTGAGTGCAACGTTTTTCGTTGCATCGTTGATCCATGTTCCGCTGGGGCCGTCGTCAATTCATTTGATTATGAACGGCGTTGCCGGAATGATCTTGGGGTGGGCCGCTTTTCCTGCGCTTTTCGTGGGGCTTTTGCTCCAAGCTGTATTCTTTGGTTTTGGTGGCATAACTGTTTTGGGGATTAACAGTCTGAACATAGCCCTCCCGGGCGTCTTAGTCTTTTATCTTTGTCGATCAGCTCTTGCTGGTGGTTCATCAAGGAAGGCGGCTATCTGGGGCGGTATTGGTGGCGCCTTTGCAATCAGTTTAACAACTTTGTTCGTCGCTTTCTCTTTGGCGTTAAGCGGTGATGAGTTTCTGCCAGCTGCTAAGTTTGTATTCTTTGCTCATATACCCGTGATGGTTATCGAAGGGCTTTTGTCGGCAGCGGCGATCTACCTAATTGCGACAGCGAAGCCTGAGCTGTTTTCGATCATGCAGCGGGGAGCAGAGGAATGACTCTCTTGCGCGCTCTAGTTCTGTTTTGCCTTGTTGCTGTTACTGCTCAAACCGCCAGTGCACATAAATTGATCCTGTCGATTTATCCCGCGGGAGCGATGGTCGAAGGTGAAATTGGTTTTTCGAACGGTGACATGGCAGCCAAAGCGTTGGTGGAAATCTTTGATGTCGACGGAAAGCTGTTGAAACAAGTGACCACAGATGAAGAGGGCTTTTTTGTCTTTGAGCCCAAAGCCGGTATCCGACATGTATTTCGAGCTGACCTTGGTGCCGGTCACGTCGCGCAAGCCATTCTTTACGAGGAGGACTTACCTGTCGGCTTAAGGTCTGATACCAGTGGTCAGACTAATGAATCAAACAGCAAAAAGGCTGTAGTTGTTGATTCAGAATTTAGCGCGCAGCAGCAGGACCTGATTGCTGAAGCTCTACGCCGCGAGATAAGGCCGCTGCAAAAAGAACTGGCTGCCTACAAAGAAAAAAATGACCTGCAAACAATTCTAGGGGCACTTGGTTACATCCTTGGACTCTGTGGGATTGGTTTCTATTTCATGGCTAGACGGCGTTTGAAGGACGGTAAAGATGCTGACTGAGGCCAAGATTGTACAACAGCAAAGTTTGGGCATCGACGCCCTTGATCCTAGGGCTCGCATCATAGCCGTTGCCGTGTTCGCGGTTGCAGTTGTTACTCTTAATTCCTTTTGGGCATTGGGACTCGCATTGCTTGTTTCGGTCTTCTCGTTGGTTTTCTCGAGCTAGCCTCTTCGCAAAACGCTTGTTCGAATGGCGAGCATGGACGGTTTCATTCTGCTGATACTGGTGATGTTGCCGTTTACGATGCCTGGGGAAACCTGGTTTACACTTTGGGGCTTCGTTGCCTCTTGGGACGGTCTGTGGCGAGCGTTGCAAATAGCGCTCAAGGCTAATGCCATTGTACTTGCCTTGTTAACGCTGGTCGGATCAATGGAGGCAATTACACTTGGTCATGCTCTCCATCGTTTGAAGGTTCCTGAAACCCTGGTTCAGCTGCTCTTGTTCACAGTGCGCTACATCGATGTTTTGAGGGACGAGTATCTCCGTTCTCGTGTCGCCATGAAGGCTCGGGGTTTTCGGCCCTCTAACTCTATTCATTCTTACAAATTATTCGGGTATTTGGTCGGCATGATGCTGATCAAGGCGATGGAACGCTCAGAGCGCGTTTTGAACGCCATGAAATGCAGAGGCTTTTCTGGCAAGTGGCCCCATCTAGATCAGATGCGATTTAAGCCCATAGATCTGCTGTTTGGTTTAACGGCATTCGCATTGATCGGTTTGCTGCTTTGGGTGAACCTAAGATGAGTGAAGCTTTAATCAGTTTGCGTAACATTGGTTTTGCCTACTTAGGCAGAACTGCAACACTCCAAGCGCTGGATCTGGATCTTTTCCCGGGTGAACGGCTCTGTGTCTCAGGACCAAATGGTGCCGGAAAGTCAACCCTTCTGCATATCATGGTTGGGTTGTTAAAACCTACAACAGGGACAGTTGAGGCCTTTGGGCAAAAGCGTTTAGGGGAGAAAAACTTTCATGATGTTCGAAGAAGGGCAGGGCTGGTCTTTCAAGACCCAGATGATCAGTTGTTTTGTCCGACCGTGCAAGAGGACATCGCCTTTGGTCCTCTCAATATTGGTAAGTCGAAGTCTGAAACAGCGGCTATAGTTGAACAGGTGCTAGAGCACTTCGGATTGATGCACCTCAAAGAAAGAATAACCCATAAGCTCTCAGGGGGAGAGAAACGGCTTGTTACCCTGGCAGCCGTCATGGCGATGGAACCAGAGGTGCTGTTGCTTGATGAGCCTAGTAACGGGCTAGATGAGGAAACAACAGACCGTTTGGTGGAAATCCTTGTTTCTCTTCCTCAGTCTATGATCCTGATCTCTCATGATGCTCACTTTCGAGCCAAGATAGCGACGCGCTCTTTAAGCTTGGTTGATGGTCACTTGGAAGACTTCGATCCTAAATGTCGCCACGCCAAGCCTTGACCTAACACGTCGGAATGGTGACAAGACGACAACTCAATCACTTACTGGCGTCTCATGTTTGAACTTTGGATCCCAATCACGATATTCGCAGCGTTTATGCAGAACGCTCGCTCTGCCTTGCAAAAACATCTCAAGGGCCGTCTAACCAGCCTTGGCGCTGCCTATGTTCGGTTTCTCTATGCTTGGCCATTCGCGCTTATCTATTTGGCGGTCCTATACTGGGGCTTCGGTTGGGCGCTTCCAACTTTTCATCTGACCTTTTTAGGTTGGTCGATCCTTGGAGGGTTGAGCCAGATCCTCTTCACTGTCTTGCTGATGGTTCTGTTTAACTTTCGAAATTTTGCCGTTGGCACGACCTTTTCTAAAACTGAAGTGGCCCAAGTTGCCATTTTTGGCCTGCTGTTGTTGGGAGACAAGATCTCTTTGATGGCGGCGATAGCCATTGTTATTTCGGTACTGGGTGTTCTCATCATGTCTGCCGGGCAGACCAAAGTATCGGTGTCATCGCTTTTCACCTCCCTGGGTGACAAGGCGACTATGCTGGGCCTCACCTGTGGTGCTTTCTTGGGTTTGTCCGTTGTTTTCTTTAGAGCGGCGGCACTCTCTCTAGATCATGAAAACTTCGTTATGGCTGCGAGCTACACGTTGGCGATGTCGGTTGTATTGCAAACTTTGATGATGGGCGTTTACATTTTCTGGCGTGAAAGAAAAACGCTCACTGATGTTCTTGTCTGTTGGAAACCAGCTTCTATGGTCGGTCTCGCTGGTATGCTTGGATCTGTTGGCTGGTTCACCGCTTTCACTCTGCAAAATGTGGCTTATGTGCGTGCACTCGGCCAAATCGAACTGCTTTTTACTTTTATGGTTACGGTCTTTTTCTTCCGAGAGAAAACAACCAAGTTAGAAGTGGTCGGGATCGTATTAGTTGTCGTGGGGATTCTTCTGCTAATGCTCGGCAGATAGATCGAACTTATCGAAACTATCTTGTTTTGTAACTGTTGATTGTGAAGGTATTCCGCTCGGAATCTGTGAGGAAAATTTGTGACTATCGATGCATCGAACCTACTAAGAAAAATGTTTGCCGCAGCGGTTGACGCGGCGATGCCGGTAACGAGAGTCCCAGCATTTTTGCCTAAGGACTTGCCACCCAAAATAACATTGGTTGGCGCGGGCAAAGCCTCCGCCGCAATGGCGAAAGCGGTGGAAGACAACTTCGAAGGCGAACTCAGTGGGCTCGTTCTAACGCGCTATGGTCATGCGGTGGAATGTGACAGAATTGAAATCGTTGAAGCTTCACATCCGGTTCCTGACGCAGCGGGAATGGAAGGCTCCAAAAGGATACTACAGATTGCTCATGGCTTAGGCAAAGATGATTTGCTTCTTGTTCTTGTCTCAGGCGGCGGCTCAGCTTTGCTTTCACTCCCAGTTGATGGTGTTAGCTTGGGAGACAAGCAAAAAGTAAACAGCGAACTTCTCCGTTGCGGTGCGGCTATTGACGAAATGAACTGCGTTCGAAAACATCTGTCGCAAATCAAAGGCGGACGTTTGGCTGCTGCCGCATATCCGGCCAAAGTAGTTAGCCTGTTGATTTCCGACGTTCCTGGTGACGATCCCTCGGTTATAGCCTCAGGACCTACTGTTGGCGATGATACTAGCCTCGCGGACGCCAGAGAAATTGTTGAGAGATACAAGTTGGATTTACCTGCCTCGGTCATGGATGCATTGGCTGATGAAAACAATGAAACACCGATGAACGATGATCCCCAATTGTCCAATTCAACCTTTGAGATGATTGCAACACCACAAGCGTCTTTGGAAGCAGCTGCAGAAGTTGCGCGTGGCTATGGCGTAGCGCCGCTTATACTTGGTGATGCCATTGAAGGAGAGGCACAAGAAGTTGGGAAAGTAATGGCGGCAATTGCTGCTCAGGTGGTTGCGCACGAACAACCAATTCCAAGCCCTTGTGTCCTTATTTCCGGTGGAGAGACAACGGTCACGGTCAAAGGAAATGGCAGAGGCGGTCGCAATGTTGAGTTTCTTCTGGGGCTCTCGCAGGCTCTGAGTGGTTTAGACAATGTCTATGCGCTGGCGGCAGATACAGATGGTATTGATGGTAGAGAAGAAATAGCAGGGGCCATAGTGACGCCGACAACCCTGCAAAGGGCGCAGGACGCAGGCATTCCGGTGTCACATGCTTTAGCCAACAACGATGGGCATAGTTTTTTTGAGGCCCTAGGTGATCAGGTCATCACTGGCCCTACGTTGACGAACGTGAATGATTTCAGGGCGGTGTACATAGCTGCGTCTTAGGGTGCTTTCGGGGGTCTTTTTGCGAACTGCGCCAGGATTGCCCCAACGACAACCAAAGCCGCACCCCAAAACTGTTGCCAGACAAGGACGCCGCCAAGCGCCAGCGAAATCATCATGACGTAGAATGGCACAATGTTGAGATGCATCGATGCTATCGTGACGCTTAAGATCCTGGAACCGGCAATAAATATCACTGTAGAAAGACCAACGGCGAAACCGCCGAGCCAAATGATAGCGCCAATGGAGTTGATCGAGAGATCATAGACTGGCGCAGCTAGTCCTAATCCAAGGGCAATGGCACTCAACGTCAAAGCTGTGCAGCTGCCAGCTAATGAACAAAGGGCCACGCCTGTCATGTTGTCTAGATGGCCTAAGTGCAGAACCAAGCCCCTAGCGTAGAGCGTCCACATGGTTGTCGACAGCAGCATTAATAACTCACCCAGACCAAGTGAAACTTCTAAGGTCATCCCAGTAACGGAAGAGATGACGCCTCCAACAATAGCAAAAGCAATACCAATCATTACGAGTATGCCGAGCGGTTCTTTAGCAAACAGATAACCGATGATGGCGGAAATGAGAGGCATTGCTGTGCCGATTATAGCAACCATCACTGATCCGGCTAGTTGAACAGCAAATGTTTGGGTGACGGTAGCCAATCCAAGAAAGCCACCGCCATAAATCAATATAGGTAGGGGAGGGATGCCAGAAAGGCGCGGAAGTTTACGAAGAAGCGCCAGCATAACCAAAAGGCAGACGGCTGAAGATGCGAGGCGTACTGTGGCCAGGAGAAGCGGATGCCAGGATTGAACTAGCAATTCTACGACTGGGAAGTTGGTCGACCAAAGTAAAATCGCTGCAATGGTCAGGAAGTTACCGCGCAACAAGTTGGGAGGAGGTAAAGCTTGCTTCATGAACGGCCAACTCGATCTTGCCAGTGATTTGTATCGAAATGCGTTACAGTGCAAAACAGTCGGACACAAGCTTGATCTTGACAGCGATAGCATTTGAGAGCGAAGATAAAAAAAGGAGGCTTCAAATTTGAAGCCTCCTAAAAGCAAGTCAGATCCATAAGAATGGAAAGTGCGAAAATCAGATCTGACTCGAAATGAAAACTGTCAGTCAACGAAGTTGTCTAGCGGCTTCACATATTACCTACATGCCCTCGAACATCAGCAAACACAATGCTCTGTTATGTCATTAAAAAATCATGAACAAGTATTCCGTATCTTAATGAAATCGCCCTATCATATTTGGTAGCTTTGTCGATTTTTTACTACAAATGTCTTTTTTATGACATCTTGGTTGATCATAAATTAACAATGGTTTTTGCTGAATGTGGGCTCGATTCAGCGCCGGTTTTGTCGATTGGCGAATCCCTGAGTCTGCAGACTTATTGCTATCAAACTATGACGTGCAGCAAGAAACACAGCGGCGGTTTAGCACCAAGGAATTTTGGTTTGCCCTGCTTGATTCTAAAAGAGAGCGGTGATTCGCTTTCAAAACACGCTGTTCGACCCAGAACTTGTATGAGCAACAAACTCTAAAGTGATTAGCCCCTTAACTCAGCTAGCTTTGAACTGTGGTAAGTTAGTTTCGTCCAGTTGATCATCAAAGTAAGGCTTCATCTGTTCTTTGAAAATAAACTTTATCCAGCGCATCGCCGCTCTGGCGACGGGGGACACTTCCAGTTCTGGTCTATAGGACAAATATAGTGGTGTTGAAGCTCTTAGCTCATCAATTGGGACAGCTAAGAGGTCTGGGTAGTAGGTGTGGGCGCCCGCTGCTAAAACCCCAATGCCGCGTCCCTGGCTAATCAATTTTGCTTGAATCGTACCGTCGTTGGAGCCGTGAACAATGTTCGAGTGCCCTTTAAGGAGGGCGTATTGGTGAAAAGTGTCGTCTTTTAACGAAACAAAATGATCTACAACACTGTGTGTTTTCAGGTCTGCTATTGTTTCAGGCACACCGTTTTGTTCCAGATAAGACCGGCTTGCATAGGGTACTGCGTGAAGGGTGCCGATTTTGGCCACTTTCAATTCTGCGTTTTCCGGTAGGATGTAGGAGAGTCTGAAGTCCGTTCTAACGCTTCTTGCCTCAGGCACATCTGTTGCGAGGAAAACAATGTTGATCAACGGAAACTGGTCTGTAAGAATCTGGAGGTGATCAACCAGCAAATGATACAACAGCCCTGGCGTGCCTTGTATCGAGATTTGTCCTGCTGTTGGTTTACTAACCATTCGCATGGAGTTCTTGATCGCAGAGGCGTTCGTTTCCATTGCAAGGACGTCATCAAGCAGCCGTTCACCATAAGAGGTTATTTCAGCGCCTGATTGAAACTTGTTAAACAGGGAAATGTTGAATTCTTGTTCCAGCTTTTTAATTGAGCGACTGATCGTTGGTTGTGTTACGCCCAGCTCCTGGGCAGCTGCGTTAAAGCTGCCAGTTCTGGCGACAGCTGCAAATATTTGTAAGTCACTCCATTTCACGTTTTTTCGCCATTTTTTTTAGGTGACTGAAAGTTTTAGCAATCACTTCTAATTGCCGCTTATCCTTTGATATTAGCCAAAGCTGAATATGCCGCCAAGGCAAAATGAGACAAATAGGATTCGCTTGTCGATCACTTTTCTCATTGTCGTTTGCGTTTTGCGAAGAATCGGTAGGTTTCGAACTTTCAATCTTGTTGGCGCAGGAAAATCCGCTACACCCGTTTGAGCATACCCAGCATTTAACAGCGGGACGCTTTGCAACAAAGTTACGGTGAAGTTGAAATGAATTCAGTAATAGACAATCCGGCTCCCAAAATTAGCGAGCTAGTTGCAGAGACAATTGCAAAAGAAATCTTTGGCATCGCCGGAAGTGCTGCTCCGTTAGAGAGCGAGAGAGATGCGAATTTTCTTTTGACCTCCGCAGAAGGAAGCAAGTTCGTTCTAAAAGTAGCCAACGAGGGAGAGAGCCTTGAGAGCCTAGAGTTTCAAGACCAGGTCTTGTCTCGCTTGAACAGGGTTGAGCCCGAACTTGCAGTCCCGGCAGCAGTACCAACGTTGGCGGGTGAGAACATCATCTATGTTGAGTTCGAAGGCACACCACACCTAGTACGCTTAGTGACTTGGTTAGAAGGTAGCGTTGCAGCCGAGACACCTAAATCCTACCAACTGCTCACCAGTTTAGGCACATATTTGGCCAAAGTTGATAAAGCCCTTGAAGGACTGGAGCCCATAGGAGAGCATCCTCCTTTATTGTGGGACCTACAGAATGCAGCCGCCCTGAGGCATGACGTTGAGTTCATCCAAGATTTGGAAAAGCGGGCGTCTATCGAATCAGTGCTTGATAACTTTGAGAACTTTCTTAGCCCAAAGCTCACTCTTCTGCCCAAGGCCGTTATTCACAACGATGCTAATGACTGGAACGTGCTCGTTGATCCAAGAAATGAGCAAGAAATTGCAGGCCTTATCGACTTCGGTGATCTTGTTCATTCTTATCGAATTTGTGAACTTGCTGTCGCCTTGCCTTATTTTCTCTTTGGACAAGATGACATTCTAACAGCCGCTAGAGCTATGGTTTCCGGCTATCATGGGATCTATCCACTAAGTGATGATGAGTTGCAGCTTTTATGGGGCCTCATTCAAGTTCGGTTGGCGACCACAATTGTCGTCGGGGAAAAGAGAGCGAGTCTCGAAAGTGAAAACGCCTATCATCTCGTTTCTCTCGAACCAGCTTGGGAGTTGCTTGGTCGTATTCAGGCCATGAACGCAGATGTCTCTTACTTTGCTTTTCGTGCAGCTTGCGGCATGGAGCCTAGCCCTTTTGCTTATCTGATCAGGCTATGGCTGCGGAGCAATGAAGCAGAAAACAACAGAAGTTCGTTGTTCGATTACAACCTTGAAACAGTTTCTAAAGTGGCTCTAAACTTCGGGGCCGGCAGCCATGACTTAGGGGACGCAGAAGCCCAAAAGACGACAGCTAGTTTCACTGACCAACTGTTTACTCGGATCGCCAACCAAGATGCGAAAGTTGGCATTGGATTTTACGGGGAAGATAGAGTTGTCTACCGTGGTGATCAATTCACAGAACATGCTGCAAAGGGCGAGCGTCGTTCCATCCACACCGGTATTGACGTTTTCGATACCGCGGGCACGCCAGTCTATGCACCGTTTGACGGCATGGTTGTCTCTGTTGCAAACAACGAAGAGTGGCTTGATTACGGGCCAACAATAATTCTACGCCATGCCACAGGAGCGGATGATTGTGAGTTCTTCACACTCTACGGGCACTTAGCGTTAGAATCATTGGAAGGGTTGGAACCTGGGCAAAAAATTAGTTCTGGCGATCGCATCGCTTGGCTTGGAAACTACCCGGTCAATGGGGACTGGCCACCTCATCTGCATTTCCAGATCATGACATCTCTTCTAGGGTTAGTCGGCAATTTTCCTGGTGTTGCCCCAAAATCTCAATGGGATGTTTGGTCGTCAATCTGCATTGATCCTAATCTGATTATGAATATTCCAGAAGATTTCTTCATCCGATAAGGGTTTGTAGATCAACGTTGCCACCACAGATGACGACAGCAACGGTTTCGTCTTTATGCGGTTGGTACTGACCAGTCAGTAACGGCACGAGAGCCGCGGCCCCTCCGGGTTCGGCTGTGACCCGGAAGTTTTCCCAAAGGTAAAGCTGAGCTGCCTTTATATCCTCGTCATTTACCAAGAAACGATCATGCAAATAGGCTTGAGCTGCTGCAAACCCAAGGTCTCCAATTTGGCGTGCACCCAACGAATCTGCCGCCAACCCAGAAACAGGCACTTTCACTGGTTGTCCTTCGGCAAGAGCATTGTTGAGGGTAGGCGCATTTTCCGGTTCGACAGCGATTACATTCACTCTATCCCGAAACCAAGAAAGCGTACCTCCAATCAGACCGCCGCCGCCGACAGCGATAAATGCAGTGTCGATTGGTCTGGGCGCTTGTTCCTCTAACTCCTTGGCAAGAGTGCCTTGGCCCGCCAAGGTTGCCGTTTCATCATAAGCGTGAACTGAAAGGGCACCAGTAACGGCCTGACGAGCGAGGCAAGCCTCTAGTGTTTCCGCGAACTCTTTCCCGATCTGTGTGACAGTTGCGCCATAACTATGGAGCCGCGCGACTTTGTTAGGTGAGGAGACGGTCGGGACAAATGTCTCAGCAAAATG
>CAJQQJ010000184.1 GCA_905480445.1 uncultured Alphaproteobacteria bacterium
CTTTGAGCGGTTTATGATCATTGAACTCAATACCGCAAAGAGTGAGAGGACGATCTTGATTTTCATCGAACGCGTGGACGTCAAAACCTATCCCCGACCGATACTCGTATGCTCGCTGATCTTTACTCATTATCGCTCTTAATGTTTGCAAATCTTCTTCTCTGGTTACCTTAATGAGGTTTTCTGAACAAGGAACTGTTTTGACCTCTAGCCCAGCCTTAAGAAACAGTTCTGAATCATCCGGAAAGTCTGCGCCATCAAACTGAGCGTGAAGACCAGAAATAGTTTTAAAGTCAAAGGCTTGCGGTGTTCTAACTCTACCAACTTTCTCTCGTGGAAGCGTAGCAATCAAGCTACCAGTCGACCAATTGATAGACTTCAAACTATCTACAGGCGGAAGAACTGGAACAGCGGCCGGTGCCGTCTTCAAAGCCGAGCACAAGCTGTCAATCAGCTCATCAGTAATAAGTGGGCGCGCGGCATCATGTATTAAAACTTGCGTGACTTCATCGCTAGCTAATGCCAGCAAGCCCTGTTTTACTGAAGCTTGCCTTGTGTTGCTCCCCTTTACGGGAGCCAGCAGTTTTTCATTGTCGCTGCAAACTGAAGTTTTCACTGCGGATTTGTAAAGTTCATCGTGGTCAGGTCCAATAACAACGACGACTTTGGAAACTGCCTCATGTTGTAAAAACCGTTCCAGACTGTGTAGGAGAACCGACTTCCCCAGAAGCTCATGGTACTGTTTGGGGAGTGTTCCGCCAAACCGTTGCCCAGAACCCGCTGCTGTTATCACAACTCCCAGCACAAATTAGTCCAATCCAATGCTTTGTTAATGGCCTGTCATTACGTTACGGGCCTTATTAAAGTCCAGAAAAAGAGCGATAAATCAACAGATAGGCTTCTATTACGAGTAAAAGACGGGTAAGAACTGCCCAAATATTGTGCACCGCTATTGTCTGATCTTTTTGTGAGCAAACAACTCAATCCCATACAGTTGGGTTCAGTGAAAATTGAATGCCCCGTCATCCTAGCGCCAATGTCAGGAGTGACAGACCGCCCCTTTCGTGACGTCGTGCGTGGATTAGGCGCGGGGCTGGTTGTTTCTGAAATGATTGCTTCCGAAGCTGTGCTGAGGGAAATCAAAGATTCTCGGAAGTTGAACAATGATTTCAAAAGCGAACAGCCCATGGCAATTCAGCTCGCCGGCTATGAGGCCGACGTCATTGCTGAAGCGGCTAGAGTTCTCGAAGACCGTGGCGCGGAACTTTTGGATTTGAATTTCGGATGTCCGGCGAGAAAAGTGACCGGTAAAGCCTCAGGATCTGCCTTGATGAGGGATGAGTGTCGATCCGCTGAAATTTTTGAAAAAGCAGCCAAAGCTGTGTCGATTCCTGTTACTGTCAAGATGCGCCTTGGTTGGGACGATGAAAGTTTTAACGCGCCTAAACTGGCCAAAATCGCTGAAGAATCTGGCCTTCAAATGGTCACCGTTCACGGACGGACGAGATGTCAATTTTACAAAGGTACGGCTGACTGGAAAAAAATACGACAGGTGAAAGAGGCTATTTCAATACCAGTGATTGCCAATGGTGACATTCTCACTTTGGACGACGTAGACTTAGCATTGGAACAGTCCGGTGCGGACGGCGTTATGGTCGGTAGAGCAGCCGTTGGAAAACCCTGGTTACTCCGGCAGATATCCGATCACCTTTCTCAACAGCCTATCTCCCTAGTCCCAGATCATGTTGCAATGGGTCATCTAGTGTTGGATCATTATAAACACTTGCTCGAGCATTACGGTCATCACGGCGTAAAAATTGCGCGTAAACACCTTTGTGGATACTTGACCGGCGGAAGAGGGGTTGCAGAAACACGTGGCCGAATAGCCCAAGAATGTAACCCAGACCGCGTCATAACAATGCTTGAAGAATACTTCTTCGACAGACACGACATCTCGCTCAGTCAACAGGCAGCTTAGTAAGCACCATGTTGAATTCAAACGATTTACCAGCAGCAAACACTATTCTTCAAGCACTAGAAACACCGGTTTTTCTGGCAAATGATCAGTTAGAGATTATGTTCTGCAATCAAGCTTGTGAGAGCTTTTTCGAGCGCAGTCTTAGGCAGTTGGAAAACTCCAAGTTGACAGATTTCTTGCCACAAGACTCAGCTCTAATTTCTCTCATTTTGAACGCGCTGGAACATGAACAGTCACTATCAGAACATGACATCAATCTGCAATCACCCAAGCTCAGCAAACATAAAAGTGTTTCCGTTTATCTTTCTCCTCATGGCAATCTTGGAGATCAAGTTGCGGTTACTTTGTTCGAACGCAAAATTGGCAGAGAAATGGATGATAGTCTGAGCAACCGGTTCGCAGCAAAATCCATCACTCACTTGGGCGCCAGTCTTGCTCATGAAATTAAGAACCCGCTTTCAGGAATTAAGGGGGCGTCTCAGTTGCTAGAAGCTGGTGCGTCTACTGAAGACTTAGAATTGCTAACCCTCATTCAAAACGAGACAGATCGAATTGTTGAGTTGGTCGACGAATTTGACTTCTTATCGCACACTCATTTGTTGCAGCGTGAAAATGTCAACGTGCACGAAGTGTTAGACCACGTGAAAAAGCTTGCTGAAGTAGGCTTTGGCCGCACAGTTAGTTTCAAAGAACATTATGATCCATCTCTGCCAAACACTTTCGGCGATTATAACATGCTGGTCCAAGCTTTATTGAACTTGGTGAAGAACGCCTGTGAAGCCGCGCCCCAAGAAAACGGGACCGTTGAACTGCGCACATCGTTTCAACATGGCATAAAATTGTCTCTGCCTGGGAGCCGGAAGAGAGTGGATTTGCCTCTTATTATTGGCATTAAAGACAATGGTTCAGGCATCTCAGAGAAACTGAAAACAACACTGTTCGATCCCTTCGAAACCTCGAAACCAGATGGCAAGGGACTTGGCCTTTCCATCGTCGCAAAAATTGTCGACGACTTAGGTGGGTTGATTGAATTCACTTCGGATCCAAGCGGTACAGAATTCCGCCTTTTGCTCCCGCGAGCTGCTGAGGACCAACCAGGTGTCTAACAAAACGATTTTGGTTGCAGAGGACGATCAGGCTATAAGAACAGTGCTAACTCAAGCACTAAAACGATCAGGATATTCTGTCCGAGTAACAGAAAGTATCTCTGAACTCTGGCAATGGGTACAGCAGGGTATGGGTGACCTCGTCGTTACGGATGTGGTTTTACCAGATGGCAACGGTTTGGAAATACTGCCTCAGATCAAGTTAGTTCGACCAGAGCTGAACGTCGTCGTTATGAGCGCACAAAACACTTTGTTGACCGCGGTTAAAGCGAATGAAGGCGGGGCGTTCGAATATCTTCCAAAGCCTTTTGACTTGCAGGTTTTGTTAAAAACAGTGGAGAAGGCTTTTTCTAACAAAGGCGATACTCAAGAAAAAGTTTCTACTACTGCACTTCTTGAAACGGCAGATGAAAGATCGCCCCTAATCGGTAGATCCCAGGCAATGCAGGAGATCTACAGGCTAATTGCTCGACTTACGAGTACAGATCTCACTGTACTTATAACGGGAGAGTCTGGCACAGGAAAAGAACTTGTGGCTAGAGCTCTCCACAATTACAGCCGCCGAAAAAAAGCAGCCTTCGTCGCGGTAAACATGGCAGCTATCCCTAAAGATCTTATTGAATCTGAGTTGTTTGGCCATGAGAAGGGGGCCTTTACCGGCGCAGTAAAGTCCAGCCCTGGGCGCTTTGAGCAAGCGAAGGGAGGCACTCTGTTTCTTGATGAAATAGGAGATATGCCTCTCGAAGCGCAAACGAGATTGCTGCGCGTTCTGCAAGGTGGAGAGTACTCTGCCGTTGGCAGTCAGAAGTCCCAACACAGCGATGTCCGCATAATCTCCGCTACGCACCACGATCTAAGAGGATTGGTAGCAGATGGACGTTTTCGTGAAGACCTGTATTACCGATTGAACGTTGTTCCAGTATCGCTCCCCCCTTTAAGAGAGCGGACAGAAGATATCCCTGATTTGGTCCAACACTTTTTGGTCAAATCTGGTGACCAAGTCAGTGCTCAGAAAACATTCTCCCTTGAAGCCTTAAACCGACTGAAAGACCACGATTGGCCAGGTAATGTGAGGGAATTGGAAAACACGGTACTAAGACTTTCTGTTTTAACAATCGAAGATGTTATCGATGCAGAAGGTGTAAACGGGGAAATCAACATTTCAAAAGTGGTAAGCAACGCATCACAGGAACACGTCACACAGGGCACTGATTCTACACTTTCGTCTTCGATCAGGTCCCACTTACAAAGCTATTTTGATGCCCATGGGGAGCAATTACCGGCCTCTGGCCTCTACAATCGAGTTCTACACGAACTAGAGCGACCCTTGATCGAGTTATGCCTGGCGGCGACAAAAGGTAACCAAATCAAAACCGCTGAGTTGCTGGGCCTTAATCGAAACACCTTGAGAAAAAAAATAAAAGAGTTAGAAATCGAAGTGCTTAGGAGAAACTAATGGCGTTAGATCATGGCTTAGCCTACTGCAACTTTTACTACTCTACAGCTTACTCGAATTATTGGGCTCTTTCCTGAATGACCAACCAAATCGCCGATAGCCAAACATCCGGCAATGTTGAAAATTCAGCCGACCGTTGGAGAAGCTTGAGAGGCTGGGCTCGTAAAGTCCGATTAGAGCTTGTTATTCTGTCTATTTTGATAGTTGTTGCTTTGTTCGCAGGTTTTCAAACTTACCAATTCTTGAATCTTGATGATCCAGCTTCAGGTAAAGACGGTCTAGTTCTTGTGCTTTGGTTGGACTTTGCAGTTCTTTTTTGTTTTGGATTACTTCTTGCCCGGCGTGTCGCCATTATTTGGATCCATCGACAGCGTAGTAGGGCTGGTTCAACACTTCTCATTCGCAGCATCATGCTGTTCACGATTGTCGGTGTAACACCAACAATTCTTGTTTCCGTTTTTTCTGTTTTTGTCTTTAATCTCAGTTTGAAAACATGGTTTGATGAGCCGGTCTCAACGGCTATCGAAGAATCTCTGGCAATTGCAGATAAGTATTTGGAAGAACACGAACGCTCAATTGAAACTGATGCCTTGTATATTGCAAATGCAATCAACAAAAATCAGCCCTATTTTGTTGTCAATCGAGCAGAGTTTAACTTTTTCCTTAACGATCAACGCTTCGACAGAGGGCTGTCTGAAGTGGTGGTTATAACTGACGACAAGCGTCATGTGGCCGGTGGTGCTGTTCTTCAAAGCCTGATCGAAAACTATGTTCCTCAAATCCCTGAGTCTGCGTTTGACAACGCATCCACTGGTCGCGTAGCGGTCTGGTCACCAGAAGACGATGATGGACGCATAGCCGCTTTTGTGCGGTTACAAAGCGTTGCTAATGCTTACCTATATGTCAGTAAGAGGATCGATCTCGACGTTATCGCTAGAGTCGAAAAAACGCGCGATGCGTCTTCCAACTATCGTACTTTGGAAGCAAAGCTTTATCAGTATCAGTTCACGTTTTTCTCCATCTTTGGCATAGTCGGCCTACTCTTGTTAGTCGGCTCCGTTGGAATCGGCATTGTTTTTGCTTCCAATCTAACCAGACCGATTGGCTACTTAATCGAAGCGGCTGAACGCGTAGGCCAGGGTGATCTTCAGGCTCGAGTATTAGAACAAGCGGACCGTGATGATGGCGTCAGTAAGCTTTCTTCGGCTTTTAACAAAATGACGACCCAGTTAAGTGAGCAACAAAAGGCGCTTCTAGAGGCCAACCGTCAGACCGAAACGAGATGGCGGTTCACCCAAGCGGTTTTGTCGGGCGTTAGCGCCGGTGTAATCGGACTTGACTCAGAAGGGTGCATAAATCTTCCTAACAGATCAGCATCCGAATTAATTGGCATGGACTTGGATCAAGAAGTCGGCAAGTTGCTAAGTGCAGTGCTTCCTGACTTTGCCAACGGTCTCAACGACCTCCGCACTAAAGGAGGGGGTCTAGCTTCGGAAGAAGTGAGATTGCCGGTTCGAGGTCGAGTTCCTAAAACATTCAACGTTACAACTATCGCTGAATTGAAAGACAACGAAGTCATCGGATACGTTGTTACGTTTGACGATATTACAGAGTTACTTTCTGCTCAAAGAAATGCCGCTTGGTCAGATGTAGCAAGAAGAATTGCGCAAACAACGAAAATGGAGCCAAACGGTGCCAAAGGGAGCAAAGGAATCTTCGAAAACACCGCTTGTGGAACAAGATCGAACAAATCAGGAAAATTATTAATTTCTGTAACGATTTTCGAAATATTTTAGATATACAATCGATAAAAATACAATCCCCCATTTAAAAAAAAACACCGATCGCGAACAACATGACAAACTATGCCAAGAGGATGCCAAATTGAACACACATGTATGTACAAACGTCAATCCATGTTCGA
>CAJQQJ010000185.1 GCA_905480445.1 uncultured Alphaproteobacteria bacterium
AATCATAAGAAAATTCAGGCACGAATCGAACGACCAAAGCCACTAACTTCGCTGGTCAAAGCGCCGTCCAACGAGGGCCGCTGTGATGTTAGTTTTCTGGATATCGATAGCACCGCCTGCAATTCCCCAGCCCCAAGCATCACGCATTTTCTGTTCCAATGGGAAGGAGGTTGAGTAACCGTAACCACCCATAAGCTGCATGGCCTTACCGGTGACTTCTCGCGTGATTTCGTTAGCGTAACACTTGGCAATAGAGGAATCAGCGACAGAGGGCAGCCCAGTCTCAGCGTTAATCACCGCACGGTAAAGCAGCAAGCGGGTCGCGTCCAATTTCATCTTCATCTCGGCGATCTGGATCTGAACGGCTTGGAAATCAACCAAGGGCTTCCCGAATTGTTGGCGTTCTTGCACGTAATTAAAAACATAGTCGAAGGCAGACTGAGCAACCGCCAAACTCATGGTCGTGTTGCCACAACGCTCCAGGTCGAAAGCCTCCATTAACTTCTTGAACTCGCCCGCTGGAACAATGACATTTTCGAGCGGTACTTCAACCTCATCAAAAAACATGTCTGCCGAGGCAACACCGCGAAAGCCCATATGCTGTTCTGGTGTGCCAAATGAAAAGCCAGGCATGCCTTTCTCAACGAGAACTGCACCAATACCTTTTGAACCTGGCGCATCGGAGAGTTTGCAATAGACAACGTAAGCGTCTGCATGACCGGCCCCTGAGCACCAGCGCTTTTGCCCATTGAGGACCAGTTTCCCATCGCGCTCAACCGCTTTAGTCGTCAAATCAGTGAGCGCCGATCCAGCCTGAGGTTCAGACATTGACACCGCCACAATCAACTCGCCAGCGCAAACCTGGGGCAGGATCTTTTGCTTCATGGCTTCAGGTGCGAAATGAGCAATCGCCAATGTCGGCCCAAAGCAAGCTTCAAAGATCGGGAAGGCCACACCGATGGAGATCTTGGCGACCTCTTCTAAAGCTAAGACAGCATCAAAGTGGCTCATGCCTCCGCCGCCATATCGGCTATCGATGTTGATGCCCAGCAAGCCTAATTCAGTAAATCGTTTCATGATTGCGCTTGAGGGGGCTTGGTCTTCTTTTTCAATCGTTTTGGCGACTTCAGGCAATTCACTTTGAGCAAAGCGGCGCACTGTATCTTGCAAGGCCTGCTGTTCCGCGTTCAAAGTGAAATCCATTTTCCGGCCTTTCATTTTCGTGGTAGAGTGACGCCATGTTTACAGCCACTCTTCTGTCACAATGTTAAAGCATGAAAACTTCCGGGATTGGAACCTTCTTCTGGGTAAGGCTTTCTGTGCCTCTGACCCAAAGGAAGCTTTCGAAACCGCGGTCGAGGCCATCAGAGCCCTGACCGACTGTGAGAGTTGCTATTTCATCTTCTTTCGAAAAGACCAGACACCGGTGATTGCCCACCCGCAGTCGCTGCCGCTGGATGGACAACTCTACACCGATGGACCATATTTGATTGACCCATTTTACTTGGCATGGACGGATAAGGGCAAAACTGGAACATTCCTACTTCGTGACATAGCACCAGGCCACCTGCCATCTTCCAAACGGTACCGAGATTATTTGAGTTCGATGTATGGTCCGGTTGACGAGCTGGCGACAACGATAGCTTTGCCAGATCAGGCCGCAGCCCACATTTCTCTGTCCCGTCGAATAGAGGTCGGACGTTACAGCAAAAAAGACCTGGCACTGCTGGAGGCAGCAGCTCCCTTGCTCGGCAGCTTGATGGCTCAGCTTTGGGAGAAACTACAAGTTTCCGTTGATCCAGGTCAGCAACAGATGAGCCGCCATCTGGAATTCTACGCCTCTTTCGGCAGAGATGTTCTGACTGAGCGAGAATACGACGTCGCCCATCTTTTGCTCAAGGGCTACAACGCTGCAGAGATCGGACCGATCCTCTCGATCTCAACAGGCACCGCCCGCAATCATATGAAACAAATCTACGGCAAATTCGAAGTCTCTTCCCAAGCAGAACTGGCTGGCCTGTTCATCGAACAGTTGATGGCGGAGATCGATGGTGTTGGGGTTTAATAGCGCGGCCGCTCAAGCAAGATTAACTCAGGCTTCCGCTTGCCAAGAAACCCACAATCGCCTTACTTTGTATCCAACAAATCCCTCTCAAAGGAATGACCTATGCCTCAAATCAAGCCTTGGCAGGATGTAGCATCTCAACTGATCGATGTGGCGATGGGGCGAGTGCCAGCTGACTGTTTGATCCGCCAAGGCCGTTGGGTCAACGTTCATTCCGGCGAGATCATTCCTGGCACCGACATCGCGATTAAGGCCGGGCGCTTTGCTTTTGTCGGGCCAGATGGCGCCTACACGGCTGGACCAGACACACAAATCATTGAGGCCGAAGGGCGTTACTTGGTCCCTGGGTTGTGCGACGGACATATGCACGTCGAGAGCGGCATGGTGACCGTGACCGAATTCGCGCGCGCCGTCATTCCCCATGGCACGACCTCTATGTTCATCGATCCTCACGAGATCGCTAATGTCTTGGGTTTGGCCGGCGTCCGTCTTATGCACGATGAGGCTTTAACGTTGCCCATTAACATCTTCGTGCAAATGCCTGGCTGTGTGCCGTCGGCTCCTGGCCTGGAAACCGCCGGTGCCGAAATCGGACCAGAGGATGTGGCAGAGGCCATGACCTGGCCCAACATCATCGGTCTGGGAGAGATGATGAACTTTCCAGGAGTCGCGCATTGTGACCCCAAGATGTTGGCCGAGATTGCCGCGACCCAAGCAGCTGGCAAAACAGTTGGTGGACACTACGCCTCCCCCGAGCTTGGCAAAGCATTCCATGGCTACATTGCAGGCGGCCCAGCGGATGATCATGAGGGCACAAGATTAGAAGACACCGTCGCACGCATTCGCCAAGGCATGACGGCGATGATGCGCTTGGGCTCCGCTTGGTATGACGTCGCGCCGCAAATCAAAGCCGTAACAGAGTTGG
>CAJQQJ010000186.1 GCA_905480445.1 uncultured Alphaproteobacteria bacterium
ACTTTCTTCTGATTAGGCACTGACCGTCTAGGTCGAGACATGTTCTCTCGAATTGTCTACGGCACCAGGATATCCCTGACTATTGGCCTCATTGGCATATCTATCTCTTTTATCGTCGGTTTGACGTTGGGCGGACTCGCCGGCTATTTCGGTGGCTGGATTGATAATGTTGTTCAGAGATCGATTGAGATTATACGCTCACTGCCTGAACTACCCCTTTGGCTAGCTTTGTCAGCAGCCTTGCCTGCAAATTGGTCCCCTATCCTTGTCTTCTTTGGAATAACGATAATATTAGGATTACTCGATTGGCCCGGGCTAGCCAGGGCCGTTAGGTCCAAATTGTTAGCGTTGCGAGAAGAAGACTATGTGAAGGCAGCAGAGTTGATGGGCGCGAAACCTAAGCGCATCATCGCACGCCACCTGCTTCCCAATTTCATGAGCCATCTGATAGCCTCAGCAACTCTATCTATTCCATCGATGATTTTGGGCGAAACAGCCTTGTCCTTCTTAGGACTTGGGCTTCGTCCACCTGTGACATCTTGGGGCGTTCTGCTCAATGAAGCACAAGATTTGACGGCAATTCAAATTTACCCCTGGATTATGACGCCAATGATACCAGTTATTATAGTGATCTTGGCATTTAACTTCTTGGGAGATGGATTGCGTGACGCCGCAGACCCCTATCGATAAAAACTTAATGACTGGCGGATGTCCAGTCAGCAACTGGTGTTTAAACGAAGGCCGCAAACATCGTTCTGTTGAGAAACTGATAGAGGCGATTGCCGATAGATTGAAATCATTCGGCATTCCTCTTGATCGTTTTACCTTCTCATTGAGGATGTTACATCCTGAACTCGCTGCGACCACATACCTTTGGCGACGAGGGGAAGAGATCGAAATAAATCCGATTTCCATAGACCTGACTGGAACCGACACCTATTACACAAGTCCTTTCTATCCCGTGTTAGAGTTTGGACAATCACTCCGCCGGACCCTTGCCGATAATCCAGACGAGTTTCCGGTCTTTCAAGATTTGTTGGAGCAAGGCTTTGTTGAATATCTCACCAGTCCAATTGAGTTTTCTGACGAAGGCCGACATGTCTATTCAGCAGCCACTAAGAGCCCCGATGGGTTCGAAGATTGGCATATAGAGACAATCGGTAGAATGATGCACGGCGCGAGCTTATTGTTTGAAACTTTGGGCGTCCGCATGTTGGCAGAAACAGTGTGCCAAACCTATTTAGGTAAGAAGACCGGCTCACGTGTTCTATCGGGAAAAATCCACCGTGGTGATTCTGAGCAAATTGACGCCATCATTTGGTTTGCTGATCTGAGAGGTTTCACGTCCCTGTCACAGCGTCTTTCTGGCGAAGACATGGTTTCCTTGCTTAATGATTATCACGGCGCTCTCGCCGCCGCAGTAGAAGAGCATGGTGGCGAAGTTTTGAAGTTCATGGGTGATGGCCTACTGGCAATCCTCACCTATGACAACGAATTGGAACGACACAAAGCCTGTCGTGCTGCCTACTCCGCTGTATTCTGGGCTGTTCAATCTGTAAATGAAATCAATAAGCAACGCGAAGAAGCTGGAAACGAAATCATAACCTTTGGCATCGCCTTACATACTGGACGCCTTACATACGGAAATATTGGCGCTCCTGGTCGATTGGATTTCACAGTCATTGGCCCAGCGGTCAACCTCGCTAGTAGGATCGAAGGCTTTTGCAGTCAACTCGACAGAACAGTACTTGCATCACAGGATTTTGTTGACTCATATGGCGGCGACTTCGTCTCATTAGGCTCCTTCAAAGCCAAAGGGGTTGAAGAAGCTGTTCCTCTTTACGGTTGTCCTATGGAGCATGCCCACCGTGGATGCATTGTTTTAGGCAAAGACAGCCCTGTTGAAATGGCAGCTGCTTAGACATTCATCCCCTTTAGTCGGCGGCGTCCAACTGCCGCAAGGACCATTCAGGGATTGAGATAACAGGGCTTTGCGTCCAATAGTTACTTGATAATGGATAGCAAACACCTAAAATCTGAACGCAAGAACAACCGAGTTTGGTTAAAGAAGCATAAGAAGCTTTGTTCGCCCTGGTCGTCGTTGTCATATGGCAGTGAAGTTGTTCAAGCCGTCGCCGCTATTTGCTTCTCCTATTTTCTCAGCCATTTGCTTGTCTTCCTGTTCTCACAACAAGTTTCCGAACGATTTTCTCTGACAATTGTCATTTCGTCTCTGTTGGGCTTTGCAACATTGCGCGCTATTGCGATAGCGCTGCAACCTTGGCTCGGCGAAAAAGCAGCAGAGAAAGTTAAATCAAAAGTCCGTCTAGACCTGCACGCTCAGATCTTGGAGGCTGGACCAAGCATCAAAAACAAGATTTCAGCTGGCTCCGTTGCTTCGACGCTGGTCGACCAGATCGAATCTTTGAGTGGGTATTTCGCGCGTTATCAAACAAAAGCTCTGGCAGCCGCCACTCTACCCCTCCTCTTTCTGCTCGTCATTTTCTTGGTGAACTGGAAGCTCGCTGTCGTGATGGCGTTCGCTTGGGTCATGGTGCCCTTCGCAATGGCTTTGATAGGCATCGCGATTGCAAAGGCTAGTCAAAGCCAAGTAGATGAGTTAACCCGACTGGGCGGTCATTTTCTTGATAGAATTCAGGGACTTACATCTTTGCGCCTTTTCGGGCAAGCAGATGCAGAGGTCAAAAGAACTGAGGTCGCTGCAGACCAGTTCCGTCGCAAAACAATGTCTGTCTTGAAGCTTGCGTTCCTTTCCTCCACCACGCTAGAGCTTATAGCTACTGGCGCCTTGTTCCTGACCGCGGTCTATGTGACCTCCGCTCTCATTGGTTCTATTGGCTTACA
>CAJQQJ010000187.1 GCA_905480445.1 uncultured Alphaproteobacteria bacterium
TTCTTTTCCATAACCCAGTATCCTTACTTCTGGGTCTCCGGCAAACAAGGTGCGGTTCAGTTGTTGTTTTCCTGAGCACAGAAGACAGGCAAAACATCTCTATATGACCAACCATCGCAACCATGCACGGATTGCCAGTCATCATAGTCCTGAGCCTGTCCTCGCATATAGATCATGCCGTTAACTGAAGATCCTCCGCCAAGCACACGACCCTGGGGCACAGCAAATTTCCGATCATTGAGACTGCTGTCGGGTTCGGAGATATAGGCTGTTGCGTCTTTGGACTGCAAAACTTTGAAAAAGGTTGCAGGCACGTGTATCCAGCGATTGCTATCCTTGCGACCTTCCTCCAGGAGAGCGATTGAAAAGCGCCCATCTTGGGCCAGCTTTGAGGCCACAACGCACCCAGCCGAGCCACCGCCGACTACGATGTAATCAAACTCTAGAGTCTTGGTCATAGTGTGTTGCTCAGGATCAAAAGACTTTAGCGCCTTGGTTTGTGGCTCCTCTGACTTGCGGCTGAAGAACAAACTCCCAAGGTGAAGGGAATTCGCCGACCGGAACTTCGATCAATGTGGGAGCCGGATCTTTGAAAGACTGTTTAAGGCAAGATCGTAGTTCTTCAGGTGTGGTTGCTTTCATGCCACGCGCACCAAAGGCTTCCGCGAGTTTTACAAAATCGGGACTGGTTAAATCAGAGGCAATGTAACGCTCATCGTACCATTCGCGCTGTAGAGTGCGAACGTTGCCAAAGGCATTGTCATTAAACACAATTGTGGTGAGCGGGATAGAATGGCGGACAGCCGTCGCCATCTCATTCAATGTGAAGAGTGCGCCGCCATCACCGGCAATGGCCACAACTGGCACATCGCGGCGAGCATGGGCTGCACCCAAGGCAGTTGCAAACCCGTATCCCAATGTACCCTGGAAGCCGGTCGATAGAAATGTTCGCGGTTGATAACATTGAAAGGCAAAGCGAGACACGTACCCAACTTGGGTCAACTCATCGACAAACAATCCTTCCCTTGGCAGTTCTGCTCGGATGGCATTCAGCCAGGAAAGCTGAGGTGCCAATTGATCGTTGATTAAAGCTTCGCGTTGAGCTTTGACTTCCTGAACAGTGGCGAGCCAGTCCTCGTTCTTCCATTCTTTGCCCTCAATCTCCTTGAGGAGAAGAGGTAGGGCGTCAACGAGATCACCGTGAATGCCTACAGTCGGTGTTTTGACACGATTTAGCTCCGTTTCGTCAACATCGATGTGGATGACCTTTAGACCCTCATCTGTGCCCCATTGCATGCGTTGGCTTTGCATCCGGCTGCCAAGCCCAATGACTACGTCAACTTTTGACCAGAGTGCATGTGCTACCGGTGTAGAGGCCGCCAAAGGATGGTCGGTCGGGATGATGCCTCTGCCATTGCGGAATGAACAGACAGGCGCTGATAGAGCCTCTGCGAGCTGAATAACTTCGCGGCTAAAGTTCTGCGCGCCGCCACCGACGATGATCATAGGGTTGTGGGCTGTTGATAGGAGTTTCGCAGCGGCTTTGATTTTATCGACATCAACGTCAGGACGTGTTGTTTCACCACGCTTCCCCAATACCGTGCCGTCTGGAAGTTCCTGCCGCCAAACGTTGACTGGGATCTCCATGCCGACAGGTCTTGGACGGCCATTGTCCACTTGAGCGAAAGCCTGAGGTATGAAATCTGCCGCATCTTTGCCATTGAATATCTGATGGGCTTCTTTGGTTAGGCCGCGCATTGTTCCTATTTGGTCTTCTATCTCATGCAGCAGGCCAAAGCCTTTTCCCATCGCACCAGAGGGGATCTGTCCAGCAATAGCCATAACCGGCGCATTGACCGCGTAGGCGGTGGAGAGCGCTGCAGTTGTATTCAGAAAGCCTGGACCAGGGACAACACAATAAGCTTGCTTCTTCCCGGTGGCCAGCGATGCCCCTAAGGCCATGTAGGCAGCGCCCTGTTCGTGGCGAGTATGGATCGGTGTAACTTCACCTGTCCGGTCATAAAGAGCATCAAAGAAATGATCGTTTTGCACACCGGGCAAACAGTAAAGCTGGTCTATGCCATGAGCGACCAGGTGATCGATGAGGAAATTGGCGACTGTCTTCGTCATGAATTTCTTTCTGGTAAAGGCGTTTACTCAGCAGCTTTTAAGGACTGTGAGAGAGGAAGGTGATCGAGTTTGTTTTGGGTGAATTCTAAGAGCTGATCCAGGGTTTCTACGAAGGCATCCATCTTCTCTTCTCCGACCTGTTCGCGCATTGCTTGCGTCAGGGCCTTGGCTTGGGGCCAGATCTCTTCAACCAATTCTTGCCCTGGTTTTGTTAGCTGGAGTATCTTTCTGCGGCTGTCGTTCGCGTCAACAAAACTTTTAACCAGCCCCTTTTTCTCAAGAAGGGAGAGACTGCGGCTTGTATGAGCAGGGTCGATACCAGACATTCTTGCAAGCCTTCTGAGATGACAGTCTCCTATGCGAGCCAGGTTGACAAGCGTCCGCCATTCCTGAAGGGAGAGCCCAGTGGGTTTCAAGGCTTCTTTGTAGAAAATGAGCGACAGCTTGTTGGCTAAACGCACAACAACCACGTTGATCACCTCATCAATGCTGTATTTGTTTTGTTTGCTCATTGGCCAATGTCACGTCATGTTCGGTATGTTTACATAAGAATAAAACCTGTTGCATGTGCAACATAAAAACTTGATCACCGACTTCTTTTGTGGTCAGATTTTGGGAAGTTAAGAAAAAACGTTCATACAGGGAGAAAAAAATGAATGTTCTCAAGTCACTAGCCGTGGCTGGAATCGCATCGCTGTTTGCGACTTCTGCGTTGGCTCAAGTTAATCTAACTGCTGAAACAGCTTCACCAGGCGGCGCAACACATCTGGCACCTAGTCACTTGACTGAAGTTGCCGGCACTCAGGGTATTGCTAATATTCAGTTAGCAGACGGTCAAACTCTGACCAATTCGCTTCTGAACGTTGCTGAAGGAAAAACCGATATTGCGGGTACGCCGCACATCCTTCCATTCCTGATGAGCAAAGGTATTGGGCCTTATGGCAAGCTCGGCAAGGAAAAGGGCGCTGAACTAGCCTCTAACTTGCGCGCGATCTATCCTTTTACATTGGGTGTTTTCTTCCTCTATGCCTTTGATGCAAAGGGTATCTCTGGTTGGGATGGCCTCGAAGGCAAAACAATCTTCAATGGCCCACCTCGTGGTGGCGCGTTGAACAATGCCCGTGCGATGATTCAAATCATTACAGGTCTTAAAGACGGCGAAGGTTATACCGGCATCCAGGCAAACTGGGGCCAAGCTTCAGCTGTCATAGGTGGCGGTGAACCAGATGCTGTTGTCTTGCCAGAACTGTTCCCAAGTGGACGGGTTTCAACACTTGGCGCAGCCGGAAAGTTGACTGCTTGGTCAATGCCAAAGGATGTTTACGAAGGTGAAGCCATGCAGAAGTACCTGAAGGCTCCAGGTAGTGCTTCTTTTGAGGCTCCTATAGCTGAACTTCAGGCCATCATGGGTGATGATTG
>CAJQQJ010000188.1 GCA_905480445.1 uncultured Alphaproteobacteria bacterium
AAAACCCAGAAATGGGGCGTGAAACCATGCCAAATTGGCTATATCCAACCCTAAAAGTTGCAAATAACTGATCCTACTGGAAATCCATCGCTAATTCGGTAATGTCAGACGGGAAAATAGGCCTTATACTGAGGTCTCTAAGAAACTGAAACCAGACCATGTGATCTTTTACCTAGGTGGCAATGAAGCTGGCTATAAGACGAAACGCTCCCTCAACACAGAGGCAAAACGCGCCAAGTATAGACAGAAACTTGGACTCTATATCCACGCAGACACCCTTTTGTCCAAGATGGCAACAGATGTACCTTGCACTTGGATTACTGGGACTTGGGTGTCCAAAGTTCGTCCTGGTTATGGCAAAACCAATGAAGAAATGATCCAAGTCGCAAAGGTCCTTACCGAAGAAGCGGGAAGTCGCTGTTCCATGATCCACGGTACTGAGCTTATGGGCAAAAAAGAGGTTAAGACCACCGATGGTCTCCATTTGGATCCAAAACAATCCTGTACTTTTGGTGAACGCGTGGCGGATCGGTTGAACGAGCAGCTTGTGCTGGCAAAACTGACGGCGGAGATGGAGAAAGTTAAGATTCAGCTGAAGAAGCCAGAACAGCCCGTTTCTGATCAGGCAGAAGTGTCAACTTTAGAGCAGGCGGATCAGCCAGTGGCTAATCAACTGGAACAACCAGTTGCAACACAGCCGGAACAGCCAGTTACAATGCAAACGGAACAGGCGACCGAAGCAAAGCCTGAGCAGGCAGAAGTGAAACAACCAGAGCGGGCGACCGAAACACAGCCTGAACTGCCAGACGTAAAGCAACTGGAACAGGCAACGGAAACACAGCTTGAACAGCCAACGCAATCTAATTCAGCGCCGGTGATACTGCTCACCAAGAAACCGAAACCTCCGCGCAAGAAAAAACCGGCCGTCAAAAAGAAAATCGTGAGAACACCGGTTCAATCAATCGCTGTTCAACCGGAGCCGTCTGTCATACCGCAGCCGGAAAAACCAAGCCCAAGAACAAGAGAGTCTTTGCCTCGTACTGGTGATCGCTGAACAGCCTCAAGAAAAAGTGTTGAGGAATCTTGGTTAGGCTCTGTTAAGCTTTTTTCTGAACATTCAGGAAGGGGCTAGCTATTGTGGATGGCTTGTTAAACATGGTGTTAAAAAGGATCTTGCTGGGTCTAGTGACCCTGTTTTTGGTCGCGCTGGTCGTTTTTTTTGCTGTCGAACTGCGCCCTGGCGATTATGCCGAAGCTTTTCTCATGCGCTGGGCGCTTCCTGATACAGTTGCTAAGTACCGTGAAATTTTGGGACTAGATCAACCGGCCATATTCAGGTTTTTCCAATGGCTTGGCCGCGCTATGGCGGGGGATCTTGGGCTATCCTTTGCTAATGGCACGCCGGTTTTTGAAATGATTTGGCCTCGCTTCAAGGACACAGCCTTTTTGGCTTTCTATGCTGCTGCATTGGCTTTTCCTTTGTCGGTTGCTTTGGGTTAGATCACGGTTCTTTTCAGAAACACTTTGTTTGATCGTTCTTTCAGTGCTGTAGCTCTTCTTGCAGTCTCGTTGCCTGAGTTTTTTATGGCCTACGTTCTCATTGCCTTGCTGTCCGTGGGCATGTGGAATGGATCGGAAATGATGTTTGGAGGTTTGTTTCCTCCAATTGCGGTCATTAACGACGATTTGTCGTTTCTCAGTAAAGTCTACGTGACAACATTGCCCGCGATAACACTGATGCTCGTCATTCTGGCTCACACGATGAGGATGACTAGGGCTACAGTTATATCGGTGCTGACTAGTCCCTACATTGAGATGGCGCACCTAAAAGGCTTGAGACGATCTCGCATTGTTTGGAAGCACGCCCTACCAAACGCTTTGGCACCAATCTTCAATGTCGTGGCGGTCAATCTCGCCTACCTGATCACAGGTGTCGTAATCATTGAAGTGTTTTTGTTTACCCCGGACTGGCGACTTTGCTCGTTGATTCGGTGTCCATGCGCAACATTCCAGTGGTGCAGGGCAGCTGTTTGTTGTTTGCTGTTGTCTACGTCGTTCTAAACTTGGTAGCTGATTTGGCCTCGATGTTGACCAATCCAGTGCTTCGTTTCCCGAAAGTCCTGCGAGGTTGATTTGATAGTTCAAAGCAGCAGATACAGTAGACCTACTTGCGTAACCATAGACTGGCTTGGATGGGTTGCCACATGTTCCATGCGTTGAACAGCGCCCAGAACAAAACGACCGGTCTTCCGCCATCAAAGATTGGCTCGCCAAACGTTACCCAATGATAAAGCGAGAAAAAGACCGCACCTAGGTTCGCACCAAAAAGAAGCATATGTGGCCAAAGAATGCGCCAATGGACACCAGTACTCTTCTGCTTTGGTGTTACTTTGAACTTGATTTCTTTGCCTCGGATGACAGTCCAGAAGGCAGCCAATTGGATTGAGAAATCAGCCATTGCCCAGGCTCTGCTTTTGAAGACATTTTGCCCCCAGAACCCTAGAATAAAGGCCAGTTCTAAAAGCAAGTAATAGGGTGAGACCTCAGTATAAGGC
>CAJQQJ010000189.1 GCA_905480445.1 uncultured Alphaproteobacteria bacterium
AGACCGCTCTGATGTGGTTCTCTAAGGCTTCAGAAGTTGCGGCGTCAAACTTTAGGTCTTTCAGCAATTGGCGGGCAATTGAGTGGAGCTTTTGGTGGTTGATCGCAACCTGTTTATGCCCTCGTGCGCAATGATAGTAACCATACTTCTTACCCATCTTTCCTTTAGAGAAGCTACCTTTGAAAGGGGACTGACAAACCTGGCAAAGGACATGCTTTTTGAGAGGAAACTCTTCCCGTTCCATGTTGTAAGATCGCCGTCCTTCGCTTGTGTCTCTCAGCGACCAACCGGTTGGACTGTTCGCTTGTCTTTCGAGCAACCATTTTCCCTTGTTGGCCTTATTCCATAAGTCGACCGTCACAATGCCTTTATGATTAGCCAATACGGGTAGTCCGTGGGTCCACTTTTCCATAATGAAGCCAGCATAAACAACTCTTTCGATTGCCCTCTGAATTGCACCTGGTGTAAGTGACTTTTCGCCAGCAACAGAAACTACCCTGGAAAAGTCGGCATTCCACATACGCCGTTTTCTGGTTCTGTATCCCAGATCATTCAACTCATCGCAAATTGCTCTCGTTGATCGCCCTGCCGCCATTCCGACAAACATGCGCCGAATGAAAAACGCCTCACTCTCATCGATTTCCTTGGAGGGCTGTGGTTTACCACTGTCATCAACGATTTTGGCATTACGGTAACCGTAAGGAGCCCAACGATTAGTCCGGCCCAGTTGGGCGTTTTTGATTTGAATTGGAATGGTTCTCCCGAGAATTTTCCGGGCTTCATCCTTGGCCGATTGGGCCTCCATAACTTCGGCCTTTTCTGACGCAGCATAAACCGACCAATCATAAGTGAAATCCTGGCCAAATGAACCTCCAGTTCCTTCAAGGCTATTACTTGCTGGTTGAATGATACCTTTAACGTCAACCATCTCACAGCCAAGTTCATGGAACTTACGTTTCACACTCTCGTAGAATCCAGGCCCTGCTCTTGTGAGACGATCTATGTCAAAAAAGAGTAACCTTTCCAGTTTCATTTGCTCGGCAAGAATGAGAGCCTGATCCAGGGACGGACGTTCTTCTTTTCGTCCAGAAAAGGTTTCAGTCAGAATGAACACTTCTTCTTTTGAATAGCCAAACCTTTTCTCTGCGTCTGCCAGGCCTCTGGCTATCTGATACTCAGGGCTGTCGCCTTCCTTGATTTGTTTGGGTGAAGAAATCCGCACCAGTAGTAAACATTTATAATTGGGTTTTGGCATGTTCGGTTGGATTAAGAGATAGGTAAGCGTCAATCAGAAGACCGGCGGCCAGCTTCAAACGTTCATCGAATTCAGCCCATTCTTTAGGGCTCATTTTTTTGTTTGTTTTCGTTTTCATGAGAAAGCGGATTAATTGGCTTTCTCATTCACTTAGTGACGGGTGGCGTCAATACCGCCGCTTAAGACATTCCTAACCAAAGCGACATTGGCAGAGGCCCCGCTTTGGGCGAACAACGTTTTGCCAGCGGAGGATGTTTGGATTTGTCAGCAAGCCCGAAGTTTCAACGGCTCGCCCGACGCAAACTGCTTCTTCCCGAGACAAAGCCAGAGCATCTGCGTGACGGCTGGTATTCTCCAGAAAAGCGCAACCCTTTTGGGCGAGCCTTTCCTGTTCCTTCCATACCGCGATTTTCTGCTCTTTGAGAGCGAAGCCTGAAGCCAGTTTTGAGTTCTTCATGTTTGATTAGACTAGAAAACCAGAATTGAGAGTCAAATGTCTCGCTCAAACTCATCTTGAGATTTAACCAGCTTCTGTTGCCTATACACTTTGGCTCTCAACTCTTTGGCTCGTTGGAAATCCCTATCCCTTTGCCCCAGCTGATAACCTCTTTCCATGGCAAGCGATGATTGGTCCATTTCAAGTGCCCGACCTTCGAAACCATCCTTCCAGCCTTTGTCGAAGTCTTCCTTTTGGTTCAGCAACTCTCTGGCGTTTGGAAGTGGCACACCGTTGGCAGCTAACCTGTGTTGACGTTGTTTGCGAACAGTCCTGTGCTTCGCGAAAGCCTCGCTGTAGGCACTAAAGAAGGCATTCATGTAACCTTTGGATATAACCGAGATAGCCAAACTAGGCCGGGGCCGACGCTTCAGCCCTTGATCAGCATGCGACTGGCCCTGGTAGTCACCATGCTTTCTACCAAGAGTGTTCAACATCGCCCGGTTCCCGTTCGAATTCTGCTTCCCGCTCTTCACACTGCCGTTTGATTGCCCGGTAGTATTCCCGCTTACTGAGACCTTGGCTGTAGCCCTCGGTGTAGCCAATCAGATAGGAGTCCAGATAGAGATCTGAGACCAGAGCGGGGCCAAGCTCGGGTGTCGGCGATGATTGTTTGTTCTGGATTGCATCACGGTATCCGTCCGTGGCTCCAACTAGTTTCGCTGCAATGTCAATTTCCATGGTCGTTTGACCCTTCTTAAAGCTGTAACAATTGGGGACTTCCGCCGGGCCCTGTCACAAAGGCTGCTTGTGGAATAAATGATCTGCGTTTTAGATCACCCCGTTTGAAGTAGGGTTTTGTTTTCAGCATGACGGGTGGGCGGTTGGAATTCAGCATGAGAGCCCGATTGTCTTTCATACGGATTAGCTCATTGGCTGCCCTCAGCG
>CAJQQJ010000190.1 GCA_905480445.1 uncultured Alphaproteobacteria bacterium
TCTTGCCAAATTCACAACCCTGTCGCAGAGTGATTTCGTTAAAATCAAAAGAGCAAATCTATGACTGCATCATCCGGCGGCTTCGGTCGACACAAGCGTAAAATTGCCCCGCTAACGTTTCCAGGTGAGAATGCCACCTTGGCTGAATTGGAAGAGTTCGGATTACAAAGAGCCGGTCAGCTCAATCAGCATGTCCTTGGGCCCGGAGATTTGGCCCACGCCGAATGGCAATCGCTTGGGTATGAAGCGCCAGACATGGATATCGTCAGGGCCTACCGTTTGGAACGCACACGTGAAGCGATCAAGAAGTTTGACTACGCTGGCGTATTGGTCTCCGATCCAGTTAACGTTCGCTACACTACTGACTCGACGAACATGCAGGTCTGGTGCTTGCATATGTCTACGCGCTACGCTTTTGTGCCAGCGGAAGGTCCAGTCGTGCTTTTCGATTACGGCAACACAACCCGCCATCTCCATATGCACAATCCGCTGATCGATGAAATCAGATCTTCTATAGCCTTCTATTACATGCGCACTGGCGAAAATTATGATCACTTTGCGGCTGCCTGGGCGAAGGAAATCGCAGACTTGGTTCAGCAACATGGCGGTGGCAACAAGAGACTAGCCATCGATCATATCAATCCAGAAGGTGCCCATCATCTGGAGAAATTCGGTGTTGAGATCTTCAACGGCGAAGAAGTGATGGAGACAGCACGGCTGATCAAATCAACGGAAGAAATGAAAGCCATGCGCTGCGCTATCGCAACCTGTGAAGTCGCTATGGGGGAAATGGAAAAGGCCTTGATTCCTGGCGTCACAGAAAACCGCCTTTGGTCGGTGCTTCATGCCGAAAACATTGCGCGCGGGGGAGAATGGATTGAAACACGATTGCTGGCGTCAGGCCAACGCACAAACCCTTGGTTCCAAGAATGTGCCAGCCAAGTGATTAGCGACGGTGATATTGTTGCCTTCGACACAGATCTGATCGGTCCTTACGGTTACTGCGCTGACATATCACGCACTTGGATTTGTGGGGATGGTCAGCCAAGCGATGAGCAACGCGAAATATTCCAGATCGCTAAAGACCAAATCGACTACAATACTGAGATCATTTATCCCGGCATGTCGTTTGACGAATACATCGAAAAGGCCAGACAATTGCCGGAAGACTGCATGCCCAATCGCTATGGCTCTCTGGCACATGGTGTAGGGCTGGCGGATGAATACCCTGCTCTGCCATATTTGCCAGACTGGCCAAAGAAACGCCATTCTGGCGGTTTTGAGCCTGGCATGACAATATGCATTGAGTCCTATACAGGCCGGGTTGGCGGCGAATTCGGTGTCAAATTGGAGGAGCAAATCCTGATAACCGAAACTGGCGTGGAGGTGCTGTCTCAATATCCATTCGATGAGAGGCTTTCGGCCTAAATTCCATGCCGCGCATTCTTGTTGTCGGTAACATTGGCTCCGGACATGTCGAAAAAGCACGATCTTTAGCAGCCGAACGTAGCTTGCTCTTTGTCGATCTAGAAACAGTTTACTGGCAGCCTGGCTGGAAACTGGCTTCAATCGCAGAGAGGCAAAACGCCTTGAGCAAGATTGCTGAAGGAGACAACTGGGTTGTTGCAGGGCAAGCAGAACAGCTCGAGATCATAGCCGATGAAGTCATTCGCATAGATCGTTCAAAGTTTCTGTGCCTTGTGACTTACCTTCGACAGTCCCTCCCTTTTCTCTTGCGCAACAGACCTGGCATGCCAGTCCACTGTCCGGAAATCCTCGGGCTTTATCCCACCATAATTCGGATCTTTAAATTTAGCTACGGCGAAAGGCTGCTGCCTGGAAGAACCACAGGCCGCTAACTCAGTAGCCTTATTGCTTTAGTGTTAGCATTGTCCGCGCTGACCTCATCTCCCATCAGCTTATAAGCTTCTCCGGCGAAACGCCAGGCAAGTGGGCTTTCTTCTTTCTTGAGTGTTCGCTCGTGCGCCAAAGCTAGTGCTGCCCTGCCCAATCCGCCTTTAATTGCCGCGCCAATATGAAATTGATCTACCGCGTCGCGTTGTGCCTCTGAGCCACCGAAGCGATAAACCAATGGTTTGACCTGATCCAAAATCGAGACAGCTTCCTCACAACGGTTTTTGCCATAAGCCTCTACGGCGCTTGCGAGCGGAATAGATATGTCTCTTGCCATAACACCAAGCGTCGTCGGCTGCTGGGCTTGAGTTTTAATCTGATCTCTAAGCTGTTTGAAATCACTCCAGCGCTCTCCCATCATCAAAGCGAGCATAGCGTGAAAGTCATTGAAGGCATAGAAACCGCCTTCAACAGCAATCTTCCCAACCCAACGGTCGGCTAGCTTTTGCCAACGATCACCGCAATCAACAGAACGTAAATGCAACCGCCAAAGCAAGGCTGTCGCATCCATCAATCTTAGGACATAGTCTGGCTCTTCGAGAGATATTTGCTCGTCGAACAGGGCTATAGCGCCAGCGAAATCTTCACGCTCCACGTAATAAAGTGCCAGGTGCCACCAGTTGTGTACCGAAAGCTCTGAGTCGTCCGCCCACTCGGATCTCCGGCTTTCGTACCAGTTGATTCCTTCTTCAAATCGACATTCCATCTCTAATACGTGCCCAACCGCGTGATGCCCCCAGGCGTCTCTAGGATCGAGCTCACAACAGCGACGCCCGATGTCTTCGGCTTTGCTAAAGAAATTGGTTTCCTCAAGCCCAAAAGCATACATACCAAGCAAATTGGCGTAGTTGGGTATATCTTCGTTCCACAAGGGCAGAACCCGCGCGGCTCTGCTCCACAGATTATAGTCATCGCCCGTGATGAAATCGATCTGATGAGCAGCATGGAGTGCCAGCGAATCATGGGGATGATCGGTCAGTATTTTGCCCCAATGAAAGCCAGCTTCGCGCCATTGCCCTTGACTGAAAGCTGAAAGTGCTGACAAATGCCCGCGTTCACGATCATTGAGTTTGTCTTGAGCTTGAGACACCTGATCAACAATCTTGCGAATCTTCGGCATAAAGCGCGCCTCTGTCGCCGTCGCCAGCACAGTACCAAACAACAGATGTCCGGCCCAAAAATCTGGCTGCTCGGTCAGCATGGCTTTAATTTTCGCACCAGTGCCAGCTTCATAACGATGGATGTGATTCAAAGCTTGCTCATAGAGAGCGACAACGTTGGCATTGCTAGTGGAAAGTTCGATACCGTGATGAGTCTTCAGCATAAAAGAGGCCTAGATTTTACTTGTCCTAAGCCCCTTCTAGCTCAGTTCCTTGCGCATGACAAAATCAATCACTGGCCCACTGGAATACTCCGTCACTTTTCATTCAACTGTCTCAAACCCCTGAGCGAGAAAGAAGTTTTGTGCTGTGATCGAGGACTGAACCTGGATGTCGTCAAGCCTAGCCTCCTTAGCTTCGGCCTCAATGTGGCGATAAAGTGCCTGTCCAATGCCTTGTCTTTGGTGAGCATGATGGCTGTAGAAAGCTGTTATCTGCCCTTCTACACTTAGCTCAATGAAGCCAAGAATTTCGTCGCCCTCGATTGCCACAAAGGGCTGCTTCTCCCTTATTCGAGTTCGCCACTTCCCCATGTCTTTGTCAGCTCGGCCCCAAGCATGCACTTGTTCCTCACTGTAGTCACGACCATTGATGTGGATCGTCGTATCACGGCAGATCTCCCACAGGCGATCCTCTTCACCGGATTCATAACGTCTGACATGCACGGGCTCTCCTCCTAAAGAAAGCTTAGACCGACTCCTGCGAGAGCTGCTAGGCCCAAAATACGGATCAAACCCCAATGGAACTTGAACAAGAGGATTGAAGCAGCAACTGACAAAACCACCACCCGCCAATCAAGCGATGACAGCTCCGGTGTCCAGATTGTTAGCCATTGCCAATTCTTTGCTGCTACTTCAGTAAAGAAGACATGCAGAGCGAACCAAATCGACAAATTGAGAATCACGCCAACGACCGCTGCCGTAATTGCCTTGAGCGCAGACATCAACCTTGGTTGATTCCCTATCCAATCAATGTAAGGGGCACCAACAAAGATCCACAAAAAGCAGGGAGCAAAAGTTGCCCAGAGCGTGACAGTCGCACCCAATACACCAAGCCAAACGCCACCAGCGTTAAAAGCAGCAAGGAAACCGACAAATTCAGTGACTAGGATTAAAGGCCCAGGTGTTGTCTCTGCGAGTCCTAGACCATCCATCATCTCACCAGCGGTTAGCCAACCGAGATTGCCAACAACGTCTTGTCCCATGTAGGCTAACACAGCGTAGGCACCACCGAAGGTCACCATCGCCAACTTCGAGAAGAAGACAGCCAATGTCTGCATCATTCCTGAGTGGTCGACCAGTGCCACTAGGATCAAAGGTATCCACCAAATTCCGAACCACAAAACCGTCGTTAAGAGGCTTCGCCAATGATTGACACCGGTTGGTTGCTTGGCCTCAACCAATTGTCCTGAACGAAAGAAACCGAAGATCGCGGCCACAGCAATGATTAATGGATAAGGAAGCGAAAAGAAGAAGATCGCGACAAAAGCCAAAGCAGCAATGACCCAATGCTCTGGCAGATGAAGTGCCCGTTTAGCGACCCGCAGTAAGGCTTCAATCACAATGATAACGACCACGGCTTTCACACCTAAGAAAAGTGCCGAGATCAAGGGCAGATCACCCAACAGAGCATAGATGAGTGCCAATCCCAGAATCGCCGCTGCTCCCGGTAAAACAAACAACAAGCCAGCAATGAGCCCACCGAGCGTGCCATGCATGCGCCAGCCGGCGTAGGTCGCCAACTGCATGGCCTCAGGGCCAGGAAGGAGCATACAAAAGGACAAGGCATTAAGATATTGCTGCTCGCTCAGCCAAGATCGTTCTTCAACGACCTCTCTGTGCATGAGTGCGATTTGTGCTGCGGGACCACCAAAAGAAAGCAGGCCGATTTTAAGCCAGACTTTCGTGGCTTCTAACAAAGTCGGTTGTGTCATGTTTTTGGTCTCCGCCTACTTACCTGGCCAGTTGTGGCCTTCGTCAGTGGCGTCACGTGACCAGCGATAAAAGGCATCGTACAATGCCATACCAGCCTCTAGCTGTTGCAGATCATCGCGGTACATTCGAGACAACCCCAATGAAGCCGCCAAAAGACCTGCCGCCTCAGGCACGTCTTCCAATCGATCCGTGTCGGCCGCTCGAACGATTTTGGCTAAGTGTTTCAGAGCCGGAATCTCAAGGCAGAACTCCTCGACCATAGTATCAAAAGTACAGAGTTCACCGCCCTCACCCCTGTGAGACCAAAATACATCTTCCACATCAAAAGGTGTTGCATTGAATTTCTCTGAGACGTTCATGACTTCACCAGGTGAAACGAACAAGAACTTGGCCTTGGGATCAACAAAGCGGCGGATTAGCCATGGGCAGGCAATTCGGTCAATCTTGGGGCGATGACGCGTAACCCAAAGACTTGAACCGGCTGCGTCCCGTTCCGGGATTTTATTTGCCGGAACCAGCGGAGCGCCCGCATCACGCCAGGCGAAGTTACCGCCTTCAAGCGATTCTGCTTCGACACCATGACAGCGAAGAACAGCCGCCGCTCCTTGGCTGAGCTTCAGGCCCTTCTGGCATATGATGATAACCTTTTTGCCATTGAACGATGGCACCAGACTTTCGATGTCTTTGAAGGGATGGCGAAGTGCACCAGGGACAAACCGCGGATCAAGGGCAAAATCTTCATCAATGCAGATATCAATCAAGACTGGGCAATCAGGTGTCCCGATCAAACGCATCAATTGTTGGACAGTAATTTCGGTAGGTGAAGGCATAACACATCCTTTGTGAAAAGTTAGTTCATTAGGATGCGATGCTTAGGCTTGCGCCTCACGAGGTGCTCGCGGTACCCCTTACCGACCATAATAGACAACCAAATGATGTAACGTCAATTGCCAAGATACCAGAAAAACTGACCGCATTAGATTGACCTTGAGGGCTTGTTCTAGCTGGTCGTTCAGCACTATGAAGTAAACCAAAGACAACCGTCCATCCCTTTTAGGAGAATAGCTCTTGTATCCAGTCGTGCGTTTTGGATCGATGATGGCTAAAACCGCCTTCAGAAAGCCACTAGGGTTTGATGAGGTTTCTGAAGTCAGTTTTATCACCCGGCCCTGGGATTTAGATTTCTTGATGGAGATGAACAACGGTCGCGTTTTAACGCTTTACGACATCGGACGCTTTGATCTCGCTGTTCGTTGCGGCCTTATCAAAGCCCTTCGGCAAAACAAATGGGGGCTCATTGTGGCTGGTTCATCCATCCGCTATCGCCGCCGCATAACGCTGTTCGAGAAAGTGACGATCAAAAGTAAAGCGCTCGGTTACGATAAAAAATGGCTTTACCTCAGCCAATCCATGTGGGTGAAGGGTGTTCCGGCTTCCAACGCCCTCTATCGTACTTGTGTGACCGAAAACCGCAAAGCCATTGACGCTTCCAGGGTCGCTGAAGCCTTGGGCGCCACTGGTTGGAACCCAGAGCTACCCGAATGGGTCAAAGCCTGGGACGAAGCCGACAACCTGCGCGACTGGCCGCCAGATCCCTAAGGGTCAAAAAAAGGGAAACACTATGAAGATCGAACGCATCACTACACATGCAATCCAGGTTCCTCTACCCCGTGTGTTTTACGGCTCAAACTATGCCTACACGCACAAGAAGGCCATGACGATTGAGATCGAGTGTACAGATGGTCTCACAGGACAGGCCTATCTAGGCGATGACTTCGGTTTAGGACCAGCCGTTGCAGCAATGGCCGGTGGAACTATGGCTGACAGCTTAGTCGGCAAAGATTCACCAGCCATTGAGACGATCTGGCAAAGCCTCCGCCCTTTTGCGCGAAACATACTCGGTGACCGTCGAGTAGCATTGCATGCGCAGGCCCTGATTGACATCGCGCTTTGGGATTTGGCGGGTAAACGCGCTGGACAATCCTTAGGCGAGCTGTGGGGCAATCATTGTACAAGCAGACCGGTCATTGTTGTTGGCTCCTATTACGACGCAGAAAAACAAGTGGCGGACTACGGCGTAGAAGCAAAAGGTCTCCAAGATCAAGGCTACGGCGGACTGAAAATGAAAATTGGTGGTCTCAGTCCTGCCGAAGACGCAGAACGCGTCAAAGCTGTCAGAGAGGCTTGTGGCCAGACTTTCATCATTGCTGCTGATGCCAATCAAGGCTGGTCCTTATCGCAATCTCTTGAGTTCACCGATCTCGTTCAAGACTACGATCTTCTCTGGCTAGAAGAGCCTGTTCATTGGGAAAATGACCGTGCCGAGATGGCAGCTATAAAGGCCGCAAGACCGCTCCCAATCTGTGGTGGACAAAGCGAGCTTTCCTTTGAAGGCGCCAAGGCACTCATGGATATAGATGCAATTGACTACTGCAATCTTCATGCTGGCTACGTCGGTGGGATGACACCTTGGCTCAAGATGGCTGACCTTGCCGCTCAACGCGGCCTCAAAGTTGCTAATACAGGGGAGCCGCAACTCTCCTTGCAAATGATGACCGCGTTCGCTCATGGTTCGCCTATTGAAGTTTATCAACAGGAACGTGACCCGTTGTTCTATCACTTGGTTGTCAAACCAGAAGACATCGTCGGAGGCCAAATACAGCGTCCTCTCGGTTCTGGCTGGGGTTATGACTTGGATCAGGACTACATCAAAGACTTCGCGGTCAAAGCCTAATCAGCTAAAGGTTTATTTTCCTTAGCTTTTCCGCTAAAAGCGCGCTCAAACAACCCTCATTATGCAAACTGGACACTTTGATGACTGATTCATCCCTACCAATGGGCACCACAACGCGCCGAGCACTGGCGATCGTTGTTATGATCGTGGCTATTCTTGCCCTCTTTTACGGCATTCTCGCTAATAATTTGCCAACTGTCTTCTTACCGTTCGCAGGACTGGTTGCTTTGGTAACAGCCTGGGCCGTTTACCGCAGCGAACATGAGAGTCTAGGCTGGCTTCGCATGCCGCTTTCTCTAGCTCTGTTCATCGTCGGCTTGCTTGGTCTCCTGACCGCTTTGACAGTTGTTGTTCCTTTGGCATCTCTGGTTATGATTGCTGGCGTTTTAGGCGCAATTGGGGCTTGCTGGATTTGGACCTCTAACCCACAAGGCTATGCAGCCTGGCTCTATGAGACATCAGCAGAAAAGGCAAAAGTTTCCGTTGAAGATTGTGACGCCTGTGACGGTCCTCAAAAAGTCGTCCATATGCGCCAGCAAGTTGCGGACGCAGAAGATCGTTTGCGCGAAAGCGAAGCCAAGTTAGCAGAAGCACGTAAGAAACAACGCGCAGCCACAACTGCTGCCAACAAAGCAATGGCTGCGGCTAGCATCAAGAGTGAGCCGGCACCTGCGCCAGCTCCAGCCCCGAAAGTGGCAGCAAAACCGGCAGTAAGAACTAAAAAGGAAGTCTATACAACAGACGCGCCTGCCCCAAAGAATCTCATCAAACGCAAGCCTGCCAAAGCAGAAATCGATGATCTGAAAAAAGTATCCGGCATTGGTCCGGTCTTCGAGAAACTGTTGAATAAAAACGGTGTCTATCAATTCAAACAACTTGCCGACTTTAAAAAGCGTGATGTTGAATGGTTGTCGGCCCAAATTGGCTCCTTCCCTGACCGCATTGAACGCGACGAGTGGGTCAAACAAGCAAAGGTGCTTGCCCGCAAAAAACGCGACTAAGACACCACCGACAAAACAATGAGCGGGAGTTTGCCGCTCGAAACGCTTGATCAAAACCCCGCCTGTTACGCAGGCGGGGTTTTCTCATTTGATCGAATCGTCAGTAAGTAAAACGAACTCGACTCGGCCTACTCAGTTAAAAACACCCATAAATCATAGGGAGAGACCTCAGTATAAGGCCTATTTTCCCGTCTGACATTACCGAATTAGCGATGGATTTCCAGTAGGATCAGTTATTTGCAACTTTTAGGGTTGGATATAGCCAATTTGGCATGGTTTCACGCCCCATTTCTGGGTT
>CAJQQJ010000191.1 GCA_905480445.1 uncultured Alphaproteobacteria bacterium
AGAAGCTGATGAAGTCAACGTCGGTGTTTTTGGTGGGGACTGGCATTCGGACTTCAGTTTCCTGGAAAATCCACCGGCTGGCTCTATCTTGAGTGCGGTTGAAATCCCCGAGGTTGGTGGTGACACTGTTTGGGCAAACCAAGCCGCGGCTTATCGCTCCCTACCTGCCCATCTCAATGACTTTGTTGACCGTCATCGCGCTGTCCACGTTGGAAAACCTTACGGCGTCAAGTATGCGCCACCACAAAAAGAACAGTCAGGAGCCTCCATCAAAATGAGCCGGGGTGATCCGAATGCTGACCGCGAGACCTTGCATCCTTCTGTGATCACAGAACCTACAACCGGCGAGAAGGCACTCTTCCTCAATCCGATTTATGTGACGAAGTTCGAAGGGCTAACGGAGGCAGAAAGCGCGCCATTCCTGGATCAACTTTACAAACACTGTACGCGCCCCGATATCTCGTGCCGACATCGCTGGCAGGTTGGGGATCTTGTTATCTGGGACAATCGGATGACCATGCATTACGCCACTAACGACTACGATCGTTCACGGCGTCTGCTTTACAGAACAACCTTTGAACGCGATGTTCCTCGCTAGTTCAAACCGGCTCTAGCGCGCTAGAGTTTCAGCGCGAATACCTCTACTGGTTCCTCAAGGCCTCGCACCTCGTGATGACCTCTGGACGCAAAATATTCCATATTGGCATTTGCAACGGATTCAGTCGACAGCACTGGATCACCGACCGTCTTGCAAAGATCCTGCACACGGCTAGCCAAATTAACTGCAGGACCAAGAACCGTGAAATCTAGCCGCCCTGGACTGCCGATGTTGCCATAAGTGACCGTGCCACGATTTAGACCTATACCCATTGCGAGCTCATTCTCACCAGCCTGAGTGCGCACTTGATTAAGCTTCACCAAAGCGGTGATTGCATCACGCGCTGCTTCTATTGCCTCTCGGCATCGTTCAGTGGAGTGATCTGAACTCTCAAAAGGAAAGATCGACAAAATACCGTCGCCCATAAATTTCAAAACGTCACCACCGTGATTTTCAACGGCTTGTACCACGACCTCGAAATAGTCATTGAGGGCTTCCAACAACTTTTTTTCTTCCCAAGTCTCGGTTTTCTGAGTGAAACCACGTAGGTCTGTAAACATGACAACAGCTTCCAATTTTCGCTGCTCTCCGCGTTTTATGGTGCCACCATCGACTTCCTTGGCCGGACCAACTCCTAGGTAGGTCTGAAGCAAACTGGCCATCGACTTACGCACCGCAATCGGCTCAAGTGCCGATGATAGCCCAGTTCTCGTCTCTTGTATAAGACTAAGCTCTTCTTCTTTGAAGCCATCATGAGCGTCAGTCACATAAGTGCAGCCGTGTTCTGACCCGTCTCCATATGTGAGGAAAGTTGCGAAAAAGTCTGTTCCACCCTTTGCTGCAAATTCCGCATAAACTGGATGGTCATTATCCTCCTCGAGATTCAACAAATTCTTATGAAGAGGCTTGTGATTTGTCAAAACGTAATGGAATGGCCCTCCTACATAGGAGCTCGTATCAAGCGTCACATGGGTCACTTCATAGGAACTGGTATCCGACGGGGTCCAAACGACCCCCCAGCCAATCAGCAATGGATTGGCGAAACGTTGAGCAATGTTGGCTCTAGATAGAGGAACTCCAGCCTCTATCAAGAGTGCAATGTAGCCCTCAACAATTAGGGTCATATCGCCCAGAACACGCCCTTGCGACATCAGCCATTTGTTTATGTCATCTGCTTTAGTCATGAGGGAAGCCTAATGGCTTTGATAAGGCTTTTCCACCCTGTCGTTACCAAACCGCTTTCCCGAACAGCAATTCACTCTATTATGTTGAAAAGAAGTGAGCATTCTAAATTTCGACCAAGGAAATGAGATGAACCGAGCAACGCCTAACGGTCAGGTCTTTGCAGAGGCCATTGCCTTTGCTGTTAAACATGAGTCCAAAATGGACCGCGATATAGGCAAAGCTCTGGAAGAAGGGCACTTTGCTGAACCTTGGCCAATTGGGCAAACCATCGGCCCAGTCAAGGACCGTGAAGATCCCAACGGTCTGATCATGCGTGATGGTCAGGTTATCGCAAGCTGGGGTGATACTGCACGTGTCGACATGACTTTCAGCGCCACTAAAAGCTATCTAGCGCTTTGTGCTGGTTTGGCGGTCGACGACGGTTTGATTCCAGATGTTCATGATCCGGTTAGGTTATTGGTCGATGATGGCGGGTTCGACAGTGAACAAAACTGCGATATCACCTGGGCTCAATTGTTGCAGCTGACCAGTGAGTGGGAAGGCAAACTTTGGGACAAACCTGATTGGGTCGATCACAATCGCGATCTCTCCTCAAAACCTGGTGAAGCAGGCGAAAAGGGCCAGATACGTCAGATGCAAAAACCTGGTACTCATTGGGAATACAATGATGTCCGCGTTAATCGGCTGTCACTCGCCCTTTTGCGGGTGTTCCGTCTGCCTTTGCCTGAGGTACTAAAAGAACGGATCATGGATCCTCTTGGCGCATCTGACACTTGGGCTTGGCATGGCTACAACAACTCCACTGTCACGATTGATGGTCGGCAGATGGAGTCAGTTTCCGGCGGAGCACACTGGGGCGGAGGTCTCTGGATTTCTAGTGAGGATCACGCCAAGGTCGGCCAGTTAATGCTGAACAAGGGCAGCTGGAACGGTCGACAAATTATCTCCGAAGAATGGATGAATGCTTGCTGCACCCCCTGTCCGCTCAACCAGGGTTATGGCTATTTCTGGTGGCTGAACCCCAACGGCGAGACTTTTCCTGCTGCCTCTCGCAGCAGTGTCTTCATGATCGGTGTCGGCACGAACTTGGTTTGGGTCGACCCTGAGAATGATTTGGTTGTTGTTGCGCGTTGGTTACAAAAAGAACGGGTGAACGGTTTCGTAGAGAAGGTAATGTCGGCTCTATAAGTCTGGCAAAGGAGTTTACAGCCTGTTTGGTTGCTTTTAAGCTTCAACAGATCGTGTTTTACAGCCGAAGAGATGAACCATGGCAATCCCCCTATCGCGAAGACTAGACTTTTCTGAGATACCTCAAATTGACCTGAGTTCTTTGAGTGGCAATCAGCCCGACCCGGAGATGATCAAACAGCTGGCCAGTGCCTGTACGGATGTCGGGTTCTTCTACGTCCGCAATCACGGCGTCGAGGCGCAATTGTTGCAAGAACTCCATGAGGAGGCGCAACGGTTTTTCAACCAATCCACAGCGTCAAAGATGGAAATCAAAATCAATGAACGCATGCGGGGTTACTTGCCGCTGAAATACACCAGCTATGAGGGCGAAGAACGCGCCGGGCGCAGCCATCAGGAAGGCTTCTGGATGAGCTATGACCGTCCGTTGGATAGTGATTTCATCTTGGACGGCCCCAACCTCTGGCCTGCCAATCAACCGGAATTAAAGGACGCGATGCAGCGCTATTTCAACGCAACAGAAGTGCTCTCACTCAAACTTCTTCGCGGCTTTGAGTTGGCTCTTAAGCAGGATGAAGGTACTTTGAGCAGCTTGTTCAAGAATCCAATGTCTATGCTGAAACTCAATCATTACCTCCACCAAGAATCCCCCGAGAACGTCAACGACATTGGTGTAGTACCACACAGTGATTCCGGCGCTTTCACCATCCTTTGGCAAGACGATGGTAGTGGTTTGGAGATCCAAAAAAAAAGTGGTGAATGGATTGGCGCGCCGTCTATCAAAGACACTTTCGTTATCAATCTCGGCAACATCATGCAGATGTGGACCAACGGGCATTTCTCGTCGACGCCCCACCGGGTGATCAATAGGGAACGGCGGGAACGCTACTCCATACCTGTTTTTGTCAATCCAAGCCGTGAGGTAAAGATCGCCCCTTTAAGCGCTGGAGAACCGGCAGAAAACAACTCGGTTGTATTCGGAGAATACATACAGGAACTCTGGCGAAGGACTTTCCCGATTGCTAATATCACTCCTCTTTGAGGCTCTAGAACCGAGTAACTCCATCAGGAGTCAGAACAACTAGCCTCAGCCTAGTAGAGTCGTATTCCTGTCGAAAGGCCAGCCGGACCCGAAGATCCGACTGCCCGTTACTTCTTTTATTGAGTCTTCAATTGACGCAATGCTCCAGCCCAGTCTTCAACATGGTATGTCATAACGATCTTGTCATTCTCGACAGTATGAATGTCGATCGACATAATCTCAAAGCCTTTGCCTTTGCCATCAACACCAAAGAGGGGTCCTTGTGGTGTACCAGTTGCTCGGCCACGAACAATCACCCGGTTGCCAGCGACGATCATCTCTTCGACGGCCCAATTCAGATCTGGGATCAACTTACTAAATCCACCAATCTGACCAACAAATTAATCGCTTGATTTACTTCTGCCGGAATAGTCACCAATGCTTTTCCAATCATCAGCCAAGAATGCTCTTAGTTTTTCAGCATGGTTTTGCGACGCTGGATTGCTTAAAAAGTCGTAGAATGTTTGTGCAATTGCTTTGTCATCAGCTTTGACATTCTGTGCCATGACACCTGTTAGAAGCGCGAACGCAGCGATTAAAGTTCCAAAAAGTTTCATAATCTAATCTCCAAGAGACCTCAGCATAACTAGAGGATTCCCATAGGCTGGAATATTTGGTAGAGACCTCAGCATAACTAGAGGATTCCCATAGGCTGGAATATTTGGTAACTTTTGTCATGCAGAAACCTTTCGTCAGCCAACCCGAACTTTTTGTGACCACCAGCGATCTTGATCATCCAGCACTTCATGCGCTTGAC
>CAJQQJ010000192.1 GCA_905480445.1 uncultured Alphaproteobacteria bacterium
TACCGACAATGCCGTTGCAAACTCACTGACAGCGATCGAGATGGGCGCCCGGCAAATTCAAGGCACTCTCGGTGGATTGGGTGAACGTTGTGGCAATGCAAACTTGATATCCCTTATAGGCAGTCTCAAACTAAAGACAGATTTTGAGATTGGCGTTAGTGATGAGGCCTTGTCGAAACTGACAAGCGTTTCTCGGTTGCTTGACGAAGTGCTGAACCGACATCCTCTGCGTAATGCACCTTATGTCGGGGATAGTGCTTTTGCGCATAAAGGCGGGCTTCATGCCTCCGCCGTCAACAAAGATCCAACAACCTATGAGCATGTTTCTCCAGATCTCGTAGGTAACAAGCGCCACGTTCTCGTATCCGACCAGGCAGGCAAGTCGAACATCTTGTCTGAGCTCAAAAGCTTAGGGATCGAAATAGCCCCTGACGATCGAAAAGTGACCTTGCTGCTCGAGAAAGTTAAGGAGCTGGACCAACAGGGAATCAGTTTTGACGGAGCCGAAGCAAGCTTTGAAATCTTCGCTCGATCGGTGCTTGGCCGTGTTCCAGACTATTACAGATTAGAGCGCTTCAGGGTCATTGATGAAGTGCGCTGGAACTCCAAAGGCGAGCAAGTCGTTGAGGCCATAGCAATGGTTGCGTTGGAAGTTGGTGGCCAGGAGCACATGGAGGCCGCGAAGGGCAATGGTCCCGTCAACGCACTGGATGAAGCTCTCAGAAAAGCTCTGGATCGCTTCTATCCCGAGCTCAAAGACATGGAACTGCTAGACTTCAAAGTCCGCATTCTTGATTCCAGCCGTGGCACGCGTGCCGTGACCCGTGTGGTTATCGAAAGCAAGGACCAGCAAGGCCGTAATTGGAGTACAGTAGGGGTTTCTGCTAACATTATCGATGCGTCCTATAAGGCGCTTAATGAAGCCATTACTTGGAAGCTGTTGAAAGAAGGCGTTAAGCCTGCCTCAGTTTGACGTGAGGCACTTTACTCTCAATGTCTGATTCAATCCAAAAACTAGTTTCTGAGTTTGCCGGACCTGTCGTTATACTGGTTCGCCCTCAGATGGGTGAGAATATTGGAGCGGCTGCCCGAGCGATGCTCAACTGCGGTCTCTATTCTATGCGCATTGTTGCACCGAGAGATGGTTGGCCTAATGAGGCTGCTATTGCAATGGCTTCTGGTGCGGAAGCTATATTAGAGGCAGCCGAAGTCTTTGACGATTTGAATGCGGCCGTTGCCGATCTCCAATTCGTAGGAGCGACTACTGCTCGTGATAGAGATATGCGTAAGCCGGTTGTTGATCAAACAACGATTGCTAAAGAATTAGTGCAAAGAACCTCAATCGGCCATAAATGTGGTCTTCTATTCGGAGCTGAGCGTTCGGGGCTTGAAAACGAAGAAGTCGTGCTCGCAGATAAGCTGATCCAAGTGCCCCTAAACCCGGTTCACAACTCTTTGAACTTGGCTCAAGCGGTTCTTCTCATCGGTTATGCTTGGTTCCAGCTTAGGCACAATCCAACGTTGGATGACGGGATGCCGACTGATGACCTCGCGTCGAAAGACGACCTTGAAAACTTCTTCGCTAGGCTCGTCCCTGATTTGGAAAAGTCTGGATTTTTGGCCATAGAAGAGAAGAAACCACGTATGGTTCGTAACATTCGTAACATCTTTCAACGGGCCTCTTTGACCAAAACAGAGGTCAGCACGCTACATGGCATTGTTGAAAGTCTAAAACGACTACAAAAATCCGCTAAGTAACTAATATCCTTAGAAAATCCTTTACATCTCTCTGTTTTCGACCTATCTACCCGCCATTCCTGGGAAAGCAGGGTAGGGCATGTTCTTATCCTCGTCATTTAGTGAACTACCGGGACAACAAAAAGACATAAGGATAATCCATGTCAAAGCGTATTGCCGCTAAGCATAAAATTGACCGCCGTCTCGGTGTCAATCTCTGGGGTCGCCCCAAAAGCCCACTTAACAAAAGATCATATGCGCCAGGTCAGCACGGTGCCACTCGTCGTAAGAAAACGACAGACTTTGGTACACAGTTGAACGCTAAGCAGCAGCTGAGAGGCTACTACGGCAGCATTGGTGAGAAACAATTCCGTAAATATTACGACGAAGCTGTACGTCGCAAGGGCGACACAGGTGAGAACCTGATCGAGTTGCTAGAGCGTCGGTTGGATGCGGTTGTTTACCGTTCTAAGTTCGTCCCTACAGTTTTCGCTGCACGCCAGTTTGTGAACCACGGTCACATTTTGGTTAACGGCAAGCGCGTTAACATTCCTTCATACCAGATCAAAGACGACGATGTTGTCGAAGTTAAGCAAAAGAGCCGCGAGCTTCCAATGGTTCTCGAAGCGCTTGCTTCTCCTGAGCGTGATGTTCCTGACTACATCGACGTTGAGCTTAAAGATCTCAAGACTACATACCTTCGCGGCGCTAAGCTCGAAGATGTCCCATACCCGGTTACTATGCAGCCGAACCTGGTTACAGAGTTTTATTCTCGTTAACTTGAGACGGAATCAGACGACAGAAAATGCAGTCCTTCGGGGCTGCGTTTTTCGTTTGCAGCACCCATTTTATGGGTTGCTGGGAAAGATAAGACGTCGTGTCACCTAGCTTCACGCACGTGCTGGATTTCTTGGGTCGTCCTGTTCATTTCTCGCTCTAACCCCATGTCGTTAAAAAGGCTTGCTGCTTGATGTAGCGCAGTTTCAGCCGAAGCGTTGTCACCCTGTGCTTGGAAAACTTTGGCTCTGACCATGATTGACCAAGCCAGATCGGGTAACATTTCCCTTTCTTCGGCGAGCGTGATCGCGGCATCTGCCATCTCGTGGGCTTTATCTATATCCTGAGTATCAACTGTTGCGAGAACCAATGCGAGTGTGCGGGAAGCAACGATACGCGCCCAGGGTTGTCTCCCGTCGGTAGCAATTACAACGGCATCACTTGCAAGGCTGAGCGCCTCCTCGTGTTTGCCTTGATGAAGTCTCACTTGCGCAAGGAATGCCTGATACTTGCCAAGCACAAAGTTCGTACCGATCTTAGCGGCAAGTGAAACACATTTCGAGAGATCTTCTTCCGCTTCTTGCCAATTGTCACTCAGTATATGTGGGAAACCACGCTCACCAAGGATTAGATAAACACGAAATTGATCACCTGATTTTTCAGCAAGTTCCATGCCATCTTCAAAGTCCTCCAGGCATCGTTTCATGTCTCCAGTCCAGCCAAATATATCTCCTCGATAATACTTGGCTGCGGCTAACGTTGGCAGATGCTCAATTTTTTCAGCTAAAGCGACACTCTGGTTAGCTGCTGTAAGGGCCTCATTGAATCGGCCAATAAGCATGTTAGATACTGACAGCATGCCAAGCGCCCCAGCCTCTTCTACTTGGTCGCCGATCCCACGCATTTCGTCTACGCTGCGAGCCAACGTTTCTGCAGCTCCCTTTGGATCCGTGAAAAACTTACCTCGACCTATGAGATTTAGTGGCGCTGCCGTCAGTTTAGGATCACCGAGCGCTTCGCCAATTTCAAAGGCCTTCTGAACGAATTCCCCCACCTGACCGTGTTGTCCAAGGACGTAATGCATGCGACCTATCTGATAGAGTACTTGGCTTAAGCGGAGATCTAGTCCAAAATTTTCGGCGAGCCCGCGGGAAATCTCCAATTCGGCTAAATCACTTTGGTAATGTTCTTTACTACGCGCTGTACCGGTACGCTTTAGCGTGGCGCGAATTTGGAGGCGGGCCGCTTGCTCCGACGGCGGCATGCTGCTTGCCAATTTCAATGCATGTTCGAAATGGGCGCGAGCTTCGACAACTGAATTCCGGTTGTCGGCGCCATCTCCGGCAAGGATGTGATATGGCACAGCCTTTTCTGGCTGATGAGCTTCGCTGAAATGCAGCGCAAGTGCTGGGGCTATGTTGTGTTGGCTGCTGTCACTCAACTGTCTTTCCAACGCCGCGGCGACGTGAGCATGAAGCTCCTTTCGTTTTCCTCGTAAAAGGCTCTCGTAAGCTGCATCGCGGATTAGTGCATGTTTGAACTTGTAGACTTCAGCTGTGACTGACCCTGATTGAAGAACTAACCCAGATTGTAGAAGCCGGTTTATTGCCCTATCGACGTCAAAACCCATTTTCTTCGCTACAAACCTGATCGTTTTGTCTTCGAATTCACGAACAATTACGGCGGCGAGTTGTGCTACAGGCTTGTTATCTCCCAGGCTATCAAGTTTTGAGACCAGCAGCCCATGCAGTGATTCAGGGATCAGATCAGTGGCTATTTCGTCTTCGCCACCGGCTACTTTATCGAGAACAGATCGGGTCAATTCCTCAATGAACAAGGGAATGCCGCCAGAACGCTCTGCGATCTTCGCGGCAATTCGTTCTGGGAGTTCATTGCGAGCAACCGTTTGGGCGAGATGTTGACTGCTCTTCTTACCGAGACGGTTGAGATTGAGTGTGCTCAGGTGTGGATGACCTTGCCATGGATGGGCAAACTCAGACCGGCATGTCAGCAATAGGAATATCGGAGAATCAGCCAATGCGGCAATTAACCGACCAAGAAGTAGCGTAGTTGTCGGGTCGAGCCAGTGAGTATCTTCAAACACTACCAGAACTGGTTTTCCCTCACAAAGCGTCATTGGCTGGTCAATGAGTGCGTCAAAGGTTTGAGATTGGCGTTGTTCAGCGGTTAGCTCGGTTGCCCCGCCTCCGTGCTGGTTCGTTAAACCAAGCATGTCTGCGAACAAAGCAGTTGTTGCCAAGTCGTCCTGATTTGATACGGCAAGTAAACTCTTCAATTTATCGAGTTTCACATCTTCACTATCATCATCAGTGATGCGGCTAGCGTAGAGGAACTGGCGGACAACAGGGTAGAGTGCTGTGTTTATATGATGAGGAGAACATTGGAAACGCATACGATAGACGTCTTCGTCCGCTGTCGTGTCGATCATTTGCTGCATAAGATGAGATTTGCCAATGCCAGCTTCTCCCGAAAGCAACACAGCCTGACCTTCTCCGTCCTTAGCCAGCAACCACTTAGCTTCCAACAGTTTGGCTTCGTGGTCGCGCCCAATGCTAGGTAGGGCAGTAGCACGCAGTTGAGCTTGTAGGTTTGAACCCACTTCCGTTGCTTCGCTGACTGCGCGCCAAACCGTTATTGGCTGAGCGAAGCCTTTGAATTCTTGCAGACCCAGATCTTCATAGTCAACTGGGTTGCCGGCAAGTTGTCGCGTCAATTGATCGGCATAAACTTGTCCAGGCTGCGCGGCACCTTGAAGTCTTGCGGCTAGGTTTGGTGTTTCTCCAACGATCGCATTTTCTTGAGCCGGTCCTTCTCCGATGAGATCCCCGACAACGACTAGACCGGTGGCTAAACCAACGCGTGCAGAAAGAGCTTGGCCTTTTGGTGTGGTCAAGGTTGCCGTGGTGTGAACGATTTTCAAGCCCGCTAAACTCGCGCGTTCGGCATCGTCTTCGTGTGCAACTGGCCAACCGAAGTAGCACAGCACTCCGTCACCCATGAACTTTGCAACGTTGCCCCCGAACTGTTTTACAGCCTCGGCAACAGCCGCTTGATAGGCCTTTATAACATCCCGCAGATCTTCAGGATCAAGCAGGCTAGATAGATAAGTGGAGTCAGCTAAATCGGCGAACATGACTGTGATTTGGCGTCGCTCAGCTTCCAAAGGGGCCGGTTTTAGAGGGGGAGCTGGTTCACTAGCTTCTGTTGGTGCATCCAGTTCGGATTGCACTAGGTTGATAGCTTTCAATATTTTGAGACCTCAGTATAAGGCCTATTTTCCCGTCTGACATTACCGAATTAGC
>CAJQQJ010000193.1 GCA_905480445.1 uncultured Alphaproteobacteria bacterium
TCGAAAAATACAACAAATTCAGGCCTCATCACGCCTTGAAAGGTAAGACACCGATGGAGTACCTTCGAATCAATCAGGCCGATGCCGCATGAGTCTCAAAAGACCTGAACCTATACAGTTTTTACTCCGGCGTTGACATATAAGGCAAAGCATGTTTGTATTTGCGCGCTTTCTTAGCTTTTTTTGCCCGAGCAACGGTCTGGTTTTTCACACCGTCGTAAGAGCGTCCAGAACGCTGGTCAATCGCCAGTGCATTGAATCCAAGTGCGTTGAGCTTTGGCGCAATGGTTCTGTATTCCCCACGGCTTGAACCCGCCTGATGGAAGAGAACGATTATAGCTGTGCCTGGGGCATCATAGGCTTGATAAAGATCAGCCGTTACAATCAATCCATCTTGAGATGGGAATTCTAGTTCTTGGGGCTCAACGGCTTGAACTGCACTCCCCCAAAATAGAACAAAGATAACTGTTGCGCACCAAGATTTCATGTCTCACACCTTCCATAACTAGCTTGATAAGAAAGCTAAGCCAGTCTTCGGTTAAAGGCAAAACACGGCCCGGTGATCTAAATCATTGGATCAAGTTCAATCTACTGAATTGAATCGACTTTCTTCATCTTGTCGTAATTCTCATCTGTAAAGGGCAAGGCAGCGCCGCTGCTCCAATCAAAGAGGGAGCGTTCAATCGTTGTCAGTGAGGAGAGATAAACATGGATACCAACGCAAGGAACATCGCCGACTGCTTCGACGGAATGGATGCCCTCGGGTCCTATCGTCAACACATCGCCTGGCTTTGAATCTTTGCTACCCTTCAAAACCAATTGGTCGCTCTCGACTTCATAAAATGAATTGCGCTCGGTTCCCTCATAGAGGCCAATAATGGCTGGGGTTTGGTGATCGTGTGGTGGCACATGAAGGTCAGGTTGGAAGCGGCAATGCCAAATCGAGATTTTTTCGTCTTCGAAAAGAATCACATCATCTTCTTCAAAATCTGGAGTCCCAGATTTGATAGCCTGCGGGTCAGCGAAAGCTGCATCCATCAACTTTCGTACTTGCTGGGCGGGATTAGCACTGCGTGAGGCGTCCGTTAGCTTTCCAACAAATTCATCTAGGTTAAAGCTGGTCATATGACTCTCTCCTTATGCTCGTTCAAACGGGGCATAAGTTCTGTCAGGTTGCAAGGTCGGAAACGGTTATCCAGCTGATGACGCAAGATTTTCGTCCATCCATCTTTGCACGCACCAGGCGAGCCTGGAAGGGCAAAAAGATAGGTGCCCCCTGCCACACCACCAACAGTGCGCGACTGCATGGTTGACGTTCCGATCAGATCATAAGACAGCATCCGGAACAACTCACCAAAGCCATCAATCTTCTTCTCAAAGACAGCCTCAAAAGCTTCTGGTGTTACGTCGCGGCCTGTCACACCGGTGCCACCTGTGGAGACAACCACATCAACATCGGGGCTCTCAATCCAGGAACGTAATTGCTTAATAATTACTTCTTGGTCATCGCTAACGATTTGGCGAAATACAACCTGATGACCGTCTTCCCTGATCAAACGGTCTAAAGTGTCACCAGACTTATCGTCGTCTTTTGTTCGACTGTCAGACACAGTTAAAACGGCAATATTCACGGGGATAAAAGGTCGGCTTTCGTCGATATCTGCCATGACCGGGGTCCTTTGATAGTTTCAGCCTAGGAAATAACCCTCAAACCCGACAGGTCAATCTTTTTCCTTTTTGGGACCGGAGTCATAGGATGCTTCATCCTCTTCGTCATCATAGAAGCCTGACAACTCAGTATTGCCTTGCGTCAGCGCACCGAAATCGAAATTTCGTTTGTCCAACTGTTCGGCGATCAGCGGCAAAAGCTTCGCAAACTGTTGGTCCGTTAGATTCTGCTCTCGAGACGCCTCCCAAGCTCTCAATCCTTTTGCTGCGACATCAAAGGATTGACGAGAAATGATTCGATCTTCGCCCCCAGCTACCTGCGTTATTTCGTCCAAAGAACAGTCGAGAATCGAGGCTATCCGAGTCAGGTTTTCGTATGACGGACTTTTGACTTTCTCAATAATAAGATCTCTGACATAGGTTTCACCAAGGCCAGCCACGCGAGACAAAGACTTCATATTGTAGCCTCGGCTGCGCATAATCTTTTGAAGTGCCTTTGGATCGATCATCTTGTTCTTGTTGTTGGTGCGAAAAGAATCCGAAAAAAGCAGTAACGAAAACAAAGTGGGTTTACAAATGTGTTAAAACCCACTATTTCTGTACTTAGATTGAGTGTCTAGCGCTATTGAAGCGTGATCTATGATAAGAAGTTGGTTTCATACCGGTGAAATACAGCTCTTGGATACTTAGTGAAATCTGATTTTGCCTCCTCCTCACTACGCAAGATCAGAGAGTCAATTTTGATCAGATTTTGGCTCTTTCCGTTTCAACTCATCTGGGAGAGGGAAAATTTCCTCTCCCTTTGTCTTTCCTGCACTCTTGGCAGGATGACTAACGAGCTTGCCTCAGATCTGTTCGAGCTTTTTCTGGAAAGACAGGAGGTCCATCCAGGCTTGGCGTTTGGCCGCTGGTTGGCGCAATAAATAGGCAGGATGTAGAATAGGCAGTGCAGGAACGGTTCGCTGCTCATCAATTTGATAAGTGGCCCACTTCCCTCGTTGCTTCAAAATCCCCTCCGTTCGGTTAAGCATCGTTTTCGCGGACAATCCACCAACCAACATGATTGCCGCTGGGTTCACCAGCTCAATATGGCGTTTCATGAAGGGAAGACAGGACGCAACTTCGGCAGACGTTGGCGTTCGGTTACCAGGTGGGCGCCAAAACAAAATGTTTGTGATGTAGAAGGACGTTCGGTCCAACCCAATGGTTGCCATCATGCGATCAAGCAGCTGACCACTAACGCCAACAAAGGGCTTGCCCTGTCGATCTTCATCCGCACCAGGGGCCTCGCCGATCAACATCACCTTCGCTTCTGAGTTACCATCAGCGAAAACTGTGTTCATAGCAGTCGCTTTCAGTGGGCAACCCTCGAATGCTTCAACAGCAGATTTCAATTCATCTATAGATTTGCAGGCCTGCGCTAACTGTTCTGCGTCACGCGCTAGCTGTTCTTCGCTCGCTAAAACAGCCTGGGCAGTGCGACTTGTCTTTGGCTTTTCGCGCTCGGCGCTCGCAACGGCTTCCGCGATGGACTGGCGGGGAGGTTCGACCGCCACAGTCGTTAGTGGAGACCAAACGTCGTTAGAAACTATTTCATTTATGCCAGAATCGAGCTGCCACTTCAAAATCTCTAAAGCAGATTGATAGGACAGATTTTCCAAGACCGACACAAAGTTTCCCAACTTGATAAAGAGGCGACGCAAAATGTAAGGAAATCACCAAGGCAATCAAGCTTATTTCGATTCCTGTTCAGAGAAAGCAACTAACACCTTCATTTTCAGTGGAAATAGTCTAAAAGGCTTGGGAAAATAGCCCGAAATTCAATAGATTTTGGCTCAGAGTCAACTGGCGTAGAAAAGATAGATAGAGGCCCGTTATGGAACGCGAATCAATGGAGTATGATGTTGTTATCGTTGGAGCGGGGCCAGCTGGTCTATCCGCCGCGATAAAGCTCAAGCAATTGGCGGCTGAAGGCGGCCAAGAGATCGCTGTCTGCGTTCTCGAAAAAGGCTCAGAAGTTGGCGCTCATATCATGTCGGGTGCTGTAATGGAGCCTCGCGCTATGGATGAGCTCTTTCCTGATTGGAAAGAGATGGGCGCACCGCTGAACACGCCTGTTACTTCCGAGAAATTCTTGTTGCTCGGAAAAGAGAAATCTCTGTCGGTTCCGATTTGGATGCTACCCGGCCAGCTTCACAACGATGGCAACTACATCATCTCACTCGGCAATGTTTGTCGTTGGTTGGGTGAACAAGCCGAAGGTCTGGGTGTTGAAATTTATCCCGGTTTTGCTGCAGCCGAAGTCCTTTACAACGATGACGGATCTGTCAAAGGTGTTGCAACTGGCGATATGGGCATCGGCAAAGACGGCGAGAAAAAAGGCACACACGAGCCCGGTCTTGAACTACATGCGCGCTACACTCTCTTCGCAGAGGGCTGCCGTGGTTCACTGACCAAAGGCCTAATGACCAAGTTCGATCTCAATAGTGACAACGATCCACAGACATTCGGTATCGGCATCAAAGAGCTCTGGGAGCTGCCAGAAGATCAACACAGTGAAGGTCAAATCGTTCACACTGCTGGATGGCCGATGGATACTAAGACCTGGGGTGGCTCATTCATCTATCACCTCAGTGATCGTCAGGCCTATGTTGGTTATGTTGTCGGCCTCGACTATCAAAACCCTCACCTTTCTCCGTTCGAAGAGTTCCAACGCTTTAAGACACATCCAGCCATTCGTAAAATGCTGGAAGGTGGCAAGCGCATTTCTTATGGTGCACGTGCGCTAAACGAAGGCGGCCTGCAATCTATCCCAACGTTGGCCTTCCCAGGTGGTGCACTTATCGGCTGTACTGCAGGTTTCCTAAACGTGCCAAAAATCAAAGGCAGCCACAACGCCATGAAAACTGGCATGTTGGCGGCTGAATCAGTTTTTGAAGACTTTGTCGCCGAAGAAAAATCAACCGACAAAGTTTTGAATTCCTACCCTGAAAAGTTCAAAGCTTCTTGGGTCTATAAAGAACTGCATGCCGTTCGTAACTTCCGCCCGGCTTTCGCAAAATTCGGTATGCTAGGCTTCGCTATCGGTGGCGCAGAACTAAAGCTGCTAGGTGGCAAGTCACCTTGGACGTTCCGTCATAAGCACAAAGACCACGAAAGTCTTAGGCCAGCAGCCGATATGCCAAAGATTGACTATCCAAAACCGGATAATGTTGTCAGCTTTGACCGCAATTCATCGGTCTTTTTGTCTGCAACGAATCACGAGGAAGATCAGCCGGTTCACCTAACACTGAAGGATGCTTCTGTTCCGATTGAACACAATCTCGCAATTTACGACGCTCCAGAGCAAAGATTCTGCCCAGCTGGCGTCTATGAGATCGTTCGTGATGACGATGGATCAAATCCTCGTCTACAGATCAACGCACAGAATTGTGTTCACTGTAAAACTTGTGATATCAAAGACCCATCACAAAATATCAACTGGGTAACACCAGAAGGTGGCGGTGGACCGAACTATCCAAACATGTAGGTTTACCGTAAGCTTGCCTTAGAAAACTCTAATTTATGAGGAATGTTGGCCGAATGAATGCTGGAATAGTTAACAAATTCAAACTTGTTTTTGCCAGCTGCGCTTGCGCCGGCTTTCTTACGACTTCTGCCGCCGCTCCATTACAAGCTGCGGCTCAAGATCTCACACAATCCTTGCCCATGCGCGTCGGAAACTATATTTCGCCCTTTGGTCATTATTTGGCTGCGTTCCATGCCGAACGTCAGAAAAACTATTCCCTCGCCGCTGACTTACTCAGCGTCACTAGAATGCGCGATGACAGCAATGCTTTCTTGCAAGACAACCAGCATCAGTGGTTGGTAACGGAAGGCCGTTATGTTGATGCCGCTTCCTTGGCTGAAAATTTGTTAAAGATGAGCCCAGACAGCATCTTTGGGCAAAGGACATTGTTTGTTGATGCTGTCAGTCGAGACGACTGGAAAGCCGCAAAAACCTTTCTGCCACCCTTTCCAGAACAAGGCCTAGATGCTTATCTGGTTCCTTTGCAAACGGCCTGGACGGCCGCACAGGAAGGTGACCACAAGGCCGCGCTCGAAGCGCTGCAAAGATTTAGAGAAGAGCCGAGCCTCGAGCCAATTGGCATCATAACCGAGGCTTTGTTGCACGAGCAAGCTGGCAACAATCAGCAAGCCATCGATTTCTATGACAAAGCCTTGAATCTGTATGAAGTCCCACCTGAGCGGCTCGTTGCACTAGCAGGCAATCTATTTGAAAGAACGGACCAAACACAACGCGCACAAGATCTCTATTCTAGCTTTTTGGTGCAGTCGCCGCGCAACCACCATATCCAGGCTCGGTTAGAGGCCGCGCTTCAAGGCAAAACGGCAACGCCGTTGATATCCGGCCCACGCGCAGGACTGGCCGAAGGTGCCTATGCTTTGGCACGTGTCATCTATCGTGACAAGCTTGATCCAGTCGCTTTAACTCTTGCCAACATCGCTCTACACCTTTCACCCAGTGAACCAGCCTACGTCCTACTTGCGGGGAGAATGTTGAGTGACCAAAAGCGTTATAACGATGCCCTTGTTCTGTATGAAAGCATTAGTGCGGACTCGTTGGCTTACTATTCTACCCAGCTGATAAAATCGAATAACCTGTCCGATGCAGGTCGTTTTGAAGAAGCAATCACTTTGCTGAAGGATCTAGCAAAGAAACAACCCGAAAGAGCAGATGCTCTAGTCCAGCTCGGTAATATACTAAGACGCAATGAGCGTAATGAAGAAGCCGCTGAAGCTTACGATAATGCAGTGAGCCGTACCAGCGATCCAAGTGAGCTTGGATGGCGGACTTATTACTTTAGAGGTATCGCCCACGAACAATCCGGTGATTGGCCGGCCGCCGAAGCGAGCCTACAACAGGCACTTGTCCTTAATCCAGACCAACCCTTGGTTCTAAATTACTTGGGCTACAGCTGGGCGGACATGAAAATCAATCTGGTTGAGGCTTTGGACATGTTAAATCGGGCAGTGGATAGTCGACCAAATGACGGCTACATTGTTGACTCTCTCGGTTGGGTTCTTTTCCAATTGGGCAGAGTAGAAGAGGCCCTGCCTCATTTAGAAAAGGCCGTGGAAATCCTTCCTGGAGATCCTGTCATCAACGATCACGTCGGTGACGCCTATTGGTTGGTAGGTCGTAAAAGAGAAGCCCGTTATCAATGGCGCCGTGCTTTGTCTTTCGATCCTGTTGAAAAGGATGAAAAGGCCATCAACTCAAAACTTGAGAACGGCTATCCCAATGAGACAGCAGAGAACTAGTCTCTGACCCCTGCCTCGTCTTTAGTACAGAAGATGCCAAGTTGTATGCCCGTCGTTGAGACCGCCCCAGCCAAGCTAAACCTGTTCCTTGAAATCACGGGTAAACGCGCTGATGGCTACCATGAGCTAGACAGCCTCTTTGTCTTCGCTTCTGTGCATGACCTCGTTTCTTTAACACCGGCAAATCAATGGAAACTATCGATTGATGGCCCACTTGCTGAGACACTTGGGCAAGAAAAACCTGAAAACAACCTGGTTGTCAAAGCCGCCAAGTCGTTAACGCAGCATCTGAATCTTAATCAGGCTTTCCATATTCAGCTCACAAAGAACTTGCCGGTTGCAGCAGGTATCGGCGGCGGTTCGGCTGATGCGGCGGCGGCCATGCGCGCTGTTCTAGAGTTTTCCGGGGAGAAGGTTCTAGACCAAGATCTAGAGCTCTTGGCATTAAAGCTAGGAGCCGACGTTCCCTCTTGTCTTTCAAGTAAAGCACAGATTGTTAGGGGGATCGGTGAAGAGAGACGTACCTTGCTAAATTTCCCTAAACTGCATGCTGTCTTGATCAACCCTCTCGTTCCACTGTCAACGGCGGAGGTTTTCAGTAAATGGTCTCCAGAGTTTTCAGTGAACAAGGAAGGCCCTGAGAACTCAGATCTAGAAGCTTGGAAGAACTTTGTTTTACTGCGAACCAATTGTTTGGAAACTACAGCCGCTCAACTTTGTCCAGCAATAAAGTTAGTTCTGAATCAACTGAGGGAACACCCCAGATGTGAATTGGCTAGAATGAGTGGATCTGGGCCGAGCTGCTTTGGACTTTTCCCAACAGCTTCCGCCGCTAAAGACGCAGCCGACGAGTTGTCCCAGTGTCAGCCGAGTTGGTGGATAAAACCAATCGAACTAAGCTAGGCTTAGAAAAGAGTTCACTAGAAACAAAGGAACGCTCGAACTTCATTAGTTCGCAGAAAGCAGCTCTTTCATAGCCTTTAACTCATCGAAAAGCGTTTGATCGATTTCACCGGTCTCAGGCATATCTGCAACGATCTGAAATTCCTTGATGGCTTCACGCAACATCGGGTCAGCATTCCCGTCTACTAAACCAGGATTCATGTCCATGTCTTGCAACATTTCTTCTACCGCGTAGATGACCTTGGGGTCAGTCGCTGAGAACTCAGTTGAACTGAACATAAGCATGTAGAGGTACACGATACCGCCAATCACTCCTGAAAAAAGAACAATGGCCAAAATATATAAAATGATCCGCACTAGCTTTTCAAACCTCCCGCTTCATGTGTTCACTCTCAATGGCGAACTCTTCCAATTTAGGCCCAAATCACGACCGAAATCCGCCTCGAATAAGGCAGAAAAGCACAATGCTTAAAATTCAAGATACCATAATTGCATTAATTAGCACAGACTCCGAAATTTATTTCTTGAATGGTCCAATTTTCTTCATCTAAAGGCTTGCACAATGATAGATCTTTCCCTAAGTTGCGGCTCCGAAATGACCGGTTAATGGGGCATGGCCAAGCGGTAAGGCATCGGTTTTTGGTATCGTGATCCCTGGTTCGAATCCAGGTGCCCCAGCCAGTCATTTTCTTCTCTCTTACTCCTTTTTATAAGACCAATTCGGCAGGGTTTTACTTTGGCCGGAAAAGCCTTTATTGGTGACCCAAGGAATTCTGCCCAAAGGGACTCAAGGCTATGAGTGACTATCAAAGCGTACTGAAATTTTGGTTCGAAGACAGCGAGCCAAAAGATTGGTTTATGAAATCTGATGATTTCGACGAGAAGGTCCGCCAAATTCTTGGGCCACTTTACGAGAAGGCCAAGACGGGCCATCTCGATGCCTGGTCAAAAACGCCAAAGGGTAGCGTTGCGCTCTGTATCTTGCTCGATCAAGTGCCTCGAAATATCTTTCGCGGTTCGCCTGAATCTTTCGCCACTGACAGCAAAGCCTTGGCCCTGTCTAAGGCTGCCCTAGAAAAGGGCTTCGAGAAAGATCTTAGTCAAGATGAGAAATCTTTCCTTCTCCTACCTCTAGAGCATTCAGAAGATTTGGCAGACCAGGAGCGTTCAGTAGAGCTTTTCAAGATACATGGCAGTGAGTCTGGATATGACTACGCCATTCGCCACCTCGAAATCGTTGCCCGCTTTGGTCGCTTCCCGCATCGTAATGCCGTCTTGGGTCGTGAAAACACTGAAGAAGAGGCCGAATTCCTCACAAAACCAGGGTCGGGTTTCTAAACCTTCTGCCATGCTGCCTGCTCTATCACCTCAAAACGGTGGCTTTTCTGAAGAATTTGCCATCGTTCCAGAAAGAGACCGCGACGTTGAAGCAATCGATGCTTTGATGGACGCCTCCTTTGGTGCTGCACGGCATAATCTAACCGTCTACAAGCTAAGGGATGGTTTCAAGCCCGTAAGGCAACTTGGGTTCATTGCCATGGATAGCCAAGGGCATGCCAGAGCCTCTATCCGTTACTGGCCGGTAAAAGTTGCTAGTTCAAGCCTTCGCTACCTCCTCCTTGGCCCCTTAGCGGTGGATCCTGCTATAAGAGGTGGCGGTTTAGGAAAGGCATTGATTGCGCGAAGTCTAGAAAGGGCTGTGGACCTAAAATATGACGTATGTCTGGTGGTTGGTGAGCCGTCGTATTACGGTAATTTTGGCTTCACCAACGCATCCGCATTGGGTTTCAAATTGCCTGGCTGGGTCGAGCTGCGCCGTTTCATGGCAAGAGAGCTGCAAGATGGTGCGCTGTCTGCCGCCCTAAGTCGCGGATTGATTGGCCCAGCATAATCATACTGGGCTCTTGCCTCATCGGCCTTCTCTCATCCAAGCGAACAGCATGAGGCCGATTAACAGCATCAAGGCGATAAGCGACGGGAACAGACTTACGCGAACTTGGCCTAAAGGCCGCTGCACTGCGTTGGCTCTCACCCCTATCCAGTCTGTACCGTGCAAGCGACGTGAGAAAGCAACCTTGCGAACAGTTGGAATTGGATTGTCTTGTAATCTAATCACTTTGCCATCACTGGCCTCAACCAACGGCAGAAAGTTCTCCTGCCGGGAAATCGCATCACCAAACTCAACACTATTGGACAATCCAAGGGCCGCGTAGGCCGTTTGATCACCGTGGGTCAATTGATAAAGACCCGAAGTGAGGCCGTTAAGCTCGCCTTTCCAACTGCCAGTTTCCGTTCGCTCTAGTGCTGCCTCGAGGCTCTGCCCTTCTGGCGTTGTAACGGTCACAGAGACGCTTGTAGGAGTACCAAGAGTCAAACGTTCAATCAGCAACCGATCGCCCTTACCAACGGCCTTCAACTGTTCTGCTTCAAGCTCAGGCTCCTTCATGAGCCAATGAGAAAGACGTCTCAAAAACTCTGCGTGCGGACCGCCACCTTCGTGGCCACGCGCCCATAGCCATACCTGATCACTGACCAGCTGGGCGACACGTCCCTTGCCGACTTGATCCAAAACCAACAGGGGCTGATCTTCCACTCCTGTCATCAGCACATTGCCGCCAGAGGGCTCAATGCCTATCTGGCGATACCAAGGCCCCCAGTCGGGGTCCTCGTCACCTACGGCTGTCGTCAAACTGCTTGTCACTGGGTGGTTTTTGCCAAGGTCAGAAAGCTTAGGCTTGAACGCTTGCTCATAGACTATGCCCGTGGGGCGTCCCGGCAATATTGTCCTAAGCGAGGTGTTAAAAATCGAGGCTGGGCTCGCGAAGGCATTTCCAGATGCGACCATTAAGGCGCCACCTTGTTTTACAAACTCAACGATGTTGTCGAAGTAGTTTGGTGCCAACAAACGACGCAAGGGATAGAGATCAAAAACGATAAGATCGAACTCACTCAACCGCTCCTGAAACAGATCGTAAACTGGAAAGGGAATCAAACTCATTTCTCGGCTTGGAGTGTCGTCCCTTCTATCAGAGGGCCGCAAAATCGTGAAATGCACCAACTCTACGGCAGAATCAGATTTGAGAAAGTTTCGCCAAGTTCTACCTGCCTGGTGAGGTTGTCCAGACACCAACAAGACTCTCAATCTTTCCCGTACACCATTGACAGTCAAAAGCGCTTTGTTGTTCACCTCTGTCAGTTCACCCTCTCGCGTTGCGACCGAAAACTCAAAGTGGTTTTCGCCCGCATGAAGCAACGACAGAGATAGAGTGACTTCTTCGCCGAGCTTGATGAGTCGCTTTTCTACTTCCGAATCTCCTTGCCTAACACTCAGTTCAACAAGGCCGTTTTCCGTTACCGAGCTGTCTTCAACAGATAGCCTTACCTCTACTTCTTCGCCAACTAAGCCATAGAGTGGAGCTGCTTCCAACGTTAGCTTGCGGTCTGTCTCTTCAGCCTTGCCCGTTAGCAATAGATAGAAAGGTGCAGAAAACTTTCTAGACAGAGTGCTCTCTAGCGCTTGGCGGTTTTCTTGCTCATCATGAGTTTGACCGTCACTGACCATGATGACAGCGCTCAAACGGTCGGAAGGTACATCTGCCAAAGCTGTCTCAATGGCCAAGAAAGATCGGCTGCCTTGCTCAAACTCCCGGTCGCCAAAATCTACAAAGCGAACTTCTGTTTGGCTAAGTTCGCTGAGGTTTTTTTTCATCAACGGCAGGAGTTCCGCTAATTGTTCAGGCCTAGGGGAAATCGTCTGGCTTGCACTGCGATCAACAATCAACAGAACAATATCAGCCTCTGATTTGCGCTTCTCCTGAATGATGGTTGGGTTACACAGCATCAGTAAAAGAACGGCGAACAACAATGCCCGCAAAATCACACCTCTCGCTCGTAGCGCGAACCCTGCAACGACGACCAAGGCCAAAACCAACGCTAACCCAGCAATCCATAACCAAGGCAGTGCTGGGTGCCAATCCAGGCTAAAGGCAGTAAGAAAAGCGTTATTCAAAGCTTTGCCCGCCCTGTTTTCCTAGACGCTGCAGGATTGATTCCACATGAACTTGATCAGCTTTGTAATTGCCCGCCAAAGCATACATGACCAAATTAATACCGAACCGGAAGGCCAGTTCTCTTTGTCGCTCACCGCCAGGAACCGCAGGAAACAATGCAGTTCCTTCTTGGTCTAGGGCCCAAGCGCCCGCCCAGTCGTGAGACCCTATGATGACCGAAGAAACATTGTCGTTAACCCGGGCATCACCGAAGACGAGCGAGTTTTCAATTTGTTGGGTTGCCCAAAGGTCACCACCTATCCAGCGGCCAGGAAAATCATCTAGCAGGAAAAACGTTCTGCCAAGGACGTGGTCTCTTTCAATCCGGCCAAGCGCGGGTATTGCGAGGTTTGCTACCAATCTCTTGAGCGCAGCCGTGTTGGTTTTGGTTGCTCCAGCCGGAAGATTGGCATCGCGCGTGTCGAAAAGTATCAGGCCACCGTTGCGTAGATAGCGATTGAGACGTTCAACAGCTTCAGCACTGGGTGGTTCCTGTTGGGCGACGATTGGCCAATAAAGCAGTGGGAATGGACTTAACGCGTCGACCTCAAGATCAATGCCGAGTGGAACACCAAGATCAATCGCCGTTCTCCGCACGACATTAATCGAAAGACCAAAAAGACCGGCCTTACTGTTAGCATCAATCTTTGGATCACCTGTCTCCACAAAGGCCAGCCTTGTGATGAGAATAGCATCAATGGGTTTATGATCTTGAGCACTAGCTGGCTCAACAGCAGCGAAGAAAGAAAATCCTAAAGCAACAACAATTCCAGCCACGACAGGTCGGCGATGGGCTCGCTTTAACAGGCCTTGGAACGCAAACCGGATGAGTAAATCGACAACCAGCAAGAAAATGACCAGCAGAAGAAGCCATGGTTTGAGATCAAGCTGCTCTCTTCGATCGTAGGTTCGTCTTTCCGCAAAGGACAGCTGCGCGTCAAATGCCTGTAAGGCTCCAACTCTATCACTGAGATTGAAAGCGATAGCCTCCGATTGATTTCCATAGAGTCCGGGATAGAGACCAAAAGGAAGTTTGAGATCTTGCTCATCTTTGACAATGAGCGCGGAAGAAGTCTCGTCAGGATCGACCATATCGCCAAAACCATCCACCAGTTTCCAAGGTGGGTAGACCGCTTTCCTGCCATTTGACTGAACGCCTTTTGACGTTCGGACGACCAATTGCAGCAGATCAACGAACTGACCCGACAAGGCCAAGTCACTCCAAGCAGGATTTGCACTGGTGTGGAACAAAACCAGCTGGCCTTTGCCCAAGGGCGCTGCGGTTACGACCGGTGTGCCATCTTCCAATTGAGCCCAGGTCTTTTCGCTTAGATCGGGGCTTGGAACAGCTAAAACCTGACGGAAAATTCGGATCTTGTTGTCAGCCGTCAGTGTAGAAAAAGGGCTTTTACTTGTGAAGGCAGCAATACTGGCAGGCTGTTCCCATGTCATCGCGCCGCCGAGTTGCCTGCCCGCTCGACGAAGAGGCGTTGGCAGCAATGTATCAGCTGGATCTTTCAGTAGATTTGGCCCGGCAAAGCGCACAAGCATACCGCCCGCTTCGATCCATGAGTTCAGCGCCTCTCTTTCTCGATGGTTGAGAAGAATATCATCCGCCCAGAAGATCACTGAAGTCTCCCTTTCCAGTAATTGGAACAAGGTGCCTGCGCTCACCTCTGCGAACGGGTTCATGGCTGTCTGGAGGTAAAACTTGGAGGTCAGCAAAGCGTTAGCTGACTGAAACTTGTCTTTAGCCAAGATACCAACCGGCCGACGTAACCAGTCTTTATCGAGCAAATAGACCGAAGCTGCCGTTGTCCGGCCATGAATGGAAAAAGAAGCAATGCGATTTCTCATGACAGACGGCAAATCGAACTCTACGTCGGCGTTCTTTATCGAAGCATCAAAACGCACGGTGCTTTCGCTGACCAGATAACCGCGGCTGTCAAAAGCAGCAACCGTCAGCTTATCTTCTTGATCGGTAAACAACCGTTCCAGTGGAACGACAAAGGAATTTCCTTCGGTTTCTGGCGCGGAGAGTTTCACGACACTTTCCTGCTGAGGGTCCTCAAAGAGGGTCACCCTACCCAAGGCCTTCAGTTCATCAGAGAAGCCTTGGTCACCTTCGTGAGCCAAAGGCGTTGCCAACCAAAATATCTCCAATGCTTCATTGGGGATTTGACTGGTCCGAATGGCTTCAATCATGTCTTTCCGATTGAAGCCCCAGGGTCTAGGCGTCAATTGATTGAGTGCGCTAATCGCATCCCTCACGCCCATTGGGCCCTGGACTACTGGCCGCTTCAGTAAGGGATCGTTTTCCGCAGATACCAAAATGAATACTTTTTGGTTGTATCGATTGGCCATCTCTCCAATCATGTCAAAGACGGCAGTTCGGCTATCCCATCGTAAACCGCCACTCCAATCGTTATCGACGATCACAAAAATCGAGCTGTTGATGGGCTGTTCTTTTTCTTTCGACAAAATTGGCCCAGCTAGTGCAGCTATGACCGTCGCCGCTATCAACAAACGCAATAACAACAGCCACCATGGCGTCTTCAGTGCTTTGCTCTGCTCGCCTTCCAATCCTTCAACAAACTTGGTCGCTGGAAAGGCTACTTGTTTGGGTTGGGGCGGTGTCACGCGGAGCAGGAACCAAAGTGCTGGCAACAAAGCCAAGGCAAGCAGCATCCATGGACTAACAAAAAACAAGCCTGAAAAGTCTGGGAACGTCACCGGCGTCCTCCGGTTCCTTGGTAATGCGAAGACAGTTTTAGGAAAGCGGCCG
>CAJQQJ010000194.1 GCA_905480445.1 uncultured Alphaproteobacteria bacterium
TCAAGCGCATGAAGTGCTGGATGATCAAGATCGCTGGTGGTCACAAAAAGTTCGGGTTGGCTGACGAAAGGTTTCTGCATGACAAAAGTTACCAAATATTCCAGCCTATGGGAATCCTCTAGTTATGCTGAGGTCTCGAAAAAATAAAGCATCAAATAGTTTGACGAAAAATCGACTGCTGGTGCCAATTAGTTAAGAAAAAAGTTCATGCTTCTGGCGGGCAAAGTCAGTTTCGGAAGATTGAGCGGGCAGGCTGTAATCATCGACTAATTCCTGCACTAAGGCCACCATACTGGCTTCATCATTAGCTTGGCAGAACTCTTCCAACAAGGCCAATTTCGACTGCAGCAATTTGGACGTTACGAAACTCGGCTTGGCAACCATGACAGATGGCACTTCTGTTGCGACCAAGTCACCCTTTTCTGTAGCCAGCTTTTCCGACAGTTTCTCGCCAAAGGCAGCGCCAGTGAACACGATTTTGATGTCCTTGTCAGGACGGTAACCGGCAATCTCAATCATCTTACGAGCAACATCGACAATTTTAACTGGCACTCCCATATCCAGAACCAATATACCACCCGGTAGCAGGCTGTCGTTTAGCCCGTGGTTGGACGCTACCAACACCAAACCAACGGCCTCAGAGACTGACATGAAAAACCGTTCCATTGCAGGATCTGTCACGGTGACAGGACCACCATTGGCGATTTGTTGGCGAAACAGCGGCAGAACCGATCCACTTGACCCGAGAACATTGCCAAATCGTACTGATAGAAACCTCGTGCCTCGTCCTTTTTGATCCCGTTGATTGACGCTGTCTGCATCAGCCGCCTGACAAAAGGCTTCGGCTATTCTTTTGGTGGCTCCCATAAAACTGGAAGGAGCAACAGCTTTGTCGGTAGAAATGTTCACCATGGCCAAGGCACCACATGACATTGCTGCTGATGCCACGTTATGTGTGCCAAAAACATTGGTCAGTACAGCTTCCCGACGATTATTCTCAACTAGGCCTACGTGTTTTAACGCAGCAGCGTGAAAAATCAGCTCGGGTCGGAAATCCGCAAACAGTCCGTTGACACGATCAGAAGATCGGATGTCAGCAAGAACCACCTCAATTGGTAGGTTAAGACGCAGCCCCTTTAACATTTGATCCGTGTGATACAAGCCGTATTCAGAGTTATCAATAATCATCAAACGACTGGGCCTTAACGCTGCAATTTGATTGCAAAGTTCAGCGCCTATGGTGCCGCCTGCACCAGTAACGACGACCCGACGACCCTGTAACAAAGAGGCCGTCTCATTGCGATCTATTGATTTAGATTGGCGACCCAAAATATGGGAAACGTCAACAGCCGACAAATTCAACTGGCGACCCAGAGGGCTGTGGTCGCTAACGTCGGCAGAAATTGTACTATAGGGCAATCCCAGTTTTCTGGCCGTAACCAGAAACCCCGTAGACTGATCAACAATCCTAGTCAGCGCTTCTTCGGTCAAAAGAAGCTTTCTCGGTCGATTTCCCTTTTTCTCCAAATCGCGAACAACGGCTTCAAATTCATGCTCAGTACCTAAAACTGGTGTTCCTAGAACTTCACGTCCAGTTGTCCATTCGCTGTTACCAATCACACCTAATACATGAAAAGCAGTGTCAGAATTGGCCTCAATTACGCGAAGAATATTGGCGGCTTCTGATCCTTCGCCAACCAGCAAAACTGGTGTCCCACGTTTCTTCATGGCGCTTTTTTTCAGGTTAATCAGACCGCTGTCTTTTGCCATTTGATAGATAATGCGTGGTGCGCATAAAAGGAACAGCAGACAAAACCAGTTTGCGACAATAACCGTACGCGGAATATCAAAGGTTGAAGGGAATAGGAATACGATCAAAACCGCCACAAGAGAAAGGATTGTCACCGCCTGCGTAACGTTAACAAGATCCCTGATAGAGGCGTAGCGCCAAAACCCTTTGTACATCCCAGAAAGTGGGAAAATTGCCATCGCCAAAACCAAAATCAGCGCGCAGATAAACAAAAGAAGACCCGCGCGGTCCATAGCTCCCTGGATGTCAAACCTAATATAGAAGGCCATCAACAGTGACAGAGCAGTCATAAATAAGTCGTGGAAATAGACGATCAGCCATCTCGACCAGCGCCACGTAATCTGACTAAAAGCCATTCAAAATCCCTGGAAAAACAAAGGGTGAATCCACCTTAAATTTTAATAATGATATTGCTCCGAATTTGGAACTATTTCAAGATCGACTCGTTAGAAACTTGTGAAATCTGCCGTTGTTGAACACAAAGCATCATTCATTTGCGCAAAACTAGGCTCAAGAAGCCTAGCTCCCAATCAAATTTAAATCGTAAGGTGTATTTTGATAAACGTAATTGACCCAGTTTCCGTAAAGCAAATGTCCGTGTGAGCGCCAGGAGTTGACAGGTGGCAAGCTTGGGTCGTCATTTGGGTAATAGTCTTCCGGCACTTCAATTGGCTTTTCTGCAGCAACGTCCCGGTCATATTCTTTCTTCAACGTCCCAACATCGTATTCCAAATGATTGAACATATAGAATCGATGTTTTGCCAACTCGCTCAGTAAGCAGAGACCTGAAGAATCAGCCTCCGATAAGACTTCTAGGCCAGCAACTTTTTCAATGTCCTCACGACGATTCTCTGTATGGCGAGAAACTGGAACCTTGAAGGCATCGTTGAACCCGCGCATCAGAGGATGGCTGGGTGATAGATTTTTGTGCCAGATAGCGCCGAAGGCTTTCCCAGCTAAATCATATTTTGGAACGCCATGGAAATGGTAGAGCGCAGCTTGAGCTCCCCAACAGATGTTGAAAGACGAAAAAACGTTCGACGTCGACCAATCCATGATTGTCGCCAATTCTGGCCAATAGAGAACATCTTCAAAAGGCAACGTTTCAACAGGCGCTCCAGTAATCACTAGACCGTCGAATTTTTCATCTCTGACGTCCTGCCATGAACGATAGAATGTCTTCATATGCTCAGCTGACGTATTCTTCGGCGTATAGCTGCTGGTCTGCAACAAAGTCAGATCAACCTGCAATGGCGTTGATCCCAAAACCCTGGCCAGTTGTGTTTCAGTCGGTATTTTCTCTGGCATCAGATTGAGAATAGCAATCTTGATAGGCCGGATATCTTGCCGGCGAGCGTCCTCGGCTCCGATTAGGGCAACGCCCTCTTCGGTGAGTGTTTTAAAGGCGGGGAGATTGTCTGGTATTTTAATTGGCATGTTTCAACTGTTTTGTACTTAGCTGGCGCGCGTAATCGCCAGGCAGATTAGATCTTCAAAGTCTCGCTCATCTCTGACCGATGCAATCTCTTTACTTTCAATCACATAGCCAAAAGTCTCGCCAATCATGTTGTAACGAGGTCTGCGATGTTCAACGAGTTTAGGAAATACCCAAGTAACAAAGTCATCAGGCTCAATCTCATCGGTTGAGGTAAGGCCTTTTGTCTCTAGAAACTCCCCAATTGCGTGCTCTAGGAAATCATCGCGATAATAAAGCGGTTTTGGTTGTGCTTGAGCCCTGTCGTAAATCGCTTTCTCATCTTCTGCCGAAGCCCTTATGTAAAGCAACAAAGAATTGTCAGTGACAACCCGCAAGACAGGGTCATCGGGATTATCGAGCTCAATAACTTCGCAAAGGCTGCCACTCGCGTCACAAAGAAAGTGAGGGTAATCGTATATCTCCCTGCCTTTTTTGCGGAATGTAGGCATATCCAACATCGCAGCGATCTCAGCTTCTTGATGTAGCCGTTGACGTCTGACAAATTCCCGCTTCCCAAGTCCACCTAAGTCAGACCGACCTAGTTTTCCCAGGAAAGTGGAAAGAGGATCGAGGTTATTGAAAGTAATGTTCGAGCCGATATGAATTGAATCCGTCAAAAGCAAACAACGCAAAAAAGGATCACGCATTGCATGTGCCTTTATATTGTCGAGGATTGGTTCTTCCATGTAGCGTGTGCCGATGCGGTAATCGGCAGAAAAATGGAACCAATGGCTGCGCGGCAGATTATTGGCAAGCCTGGTTTTGCCGACACCTGACATACCCAACAAAGTCACTGCTTTGTTTGACCAATTTCTATAGTCGTTTGCGTCTTTGAATTTCATTTTATTAACACGAAGGATCGAGAGAAAACTTGGCACAACTTAGTTGAAAGTACCGCAAAAACCAGAACCTTTTTCTATTGAACAAGAGAATTTGCGGTTCCCCGCCAAAAGTCCTATAGGAAGGGCACTTTCAAACTTAAACGGAAGATTTTGTAATGCCTCAGTATTGGGTGATCGGTGGTGAGTATACGGACACCGACTTTACGTCACTTGCAGACGGTCAGCAGGAAGTGCGCAAGGGGCCATTCTCAAGTTATAAAGAAGCCAAGAAAGTTTGGCAAACGCTCGCTTGGGAAACGGTGGACGATTGTCTTTCTCACTATCATATTGATGAACTTGAGCCTGGTAGTGATCCCTTGTACTGGGTGGTCGGCGGTCAATACGAAGACGCGGAGTTCACTAAGGTTATTGGCCAGGAAGAACGGCTGGGACCCTACAGTGACTATGAGGCCGCTAAGAAAGTATGGTCGCAGAAAGCCTGGCAAACAGTCGATGATGCAACGGCCTGGTATAGAATTGAAAGCCTACTGCCTGAGGCATCTCAAGAGGACACCACGTCCAACAGGCTAACTTACCGATTTTTGACAGGGCCGGATGACGACGCTTTTTGTAAAAGGGTCAGTACTGCTCTTGAACAGGGTTATGAACTCTACGGCGCGCCTTCTTTGACTTTTAATGGTGAAAGAGTGATCTGCGGTCAGGCGGTCATCCTCAAGACCGAGGCCTGATTCTCCAAACGCCAGCATTGCGAACGTCTGTGTCCTCCAGCTCTCTCGTCGTTTGCACGGCGTAAACTCTAAGGCATTCTCTGTCTCTGGCCTTAAAATAGGTTCGTTTTGGGTCGCCTATGAGAACGATCTTGCCTGCGTCTGCGAGGTCTTGCAGCCAGCTGTCCACTCTTGCAGAAAGTTCCTGTTCGTAACAAATATCCCCTGCTAAAACTACGTCGTAGTCGGTGAGCGGTGAACCAATTTGATCACCTGGAATCACAGTCAATTGGCAGTTGTTTTGCGCCGAATTCAAATGGATCGATGCCAGCGCGTAAGGGTCAATGTCATTGGCGGCAACCAGAGTGGCTCCGGCCATTGAAGCGGCAATGGCTTCCAATCCAGAACCTGCTGCAAAAGAAAACACCTTTTTACCAGCCACCCAGTCTCGCTCGTCTAATATAAGCCGAGCCAAAGCCTGCCCTCCGGCCCAAGCAAAAGCCCAAAAGGGTGGCGGTAGACCTTGTTTAGCTAACTCCTCTTCAGTTGCCTGCCACAAGGGCACAACTTCGCTGGCAAGGTAGAGTTCTATTTCAGGAATGAGTGGCGGGGTTAGAAGTTGAGTGTTGTCTTTAATAAAAGCTTTCGGATCTCTCACGATCATTGCGTTAAAAGACCAAGTATAATTGCCCCTAGAAACACAAAACCGGTGAAACGGGTTGCTTGAAATTGCCGACCACAGTTTTGCTGATTATGAATGTCGGTTGCCATGATATGCCAAACGAGAAAACCACCAGTGACCAGCAGGCCCGGATAGAACGCCCAACCAAGGCCCGCGAAGAACCCAGCCGTACCCAGCAAGGTGAAGGTGATAGCGTAGAAGACCCACAAAAAGAACTTGGTCTTCTCGCCGAATGCGAGAGCCGTGGATTTCACACCAACAACAACATCATCTTCCTTATCCTGATGCGCATAAATGGTGTCGTATCCAAGGGTCCACCAGAAGCCCGCGATGTAGAGCAAGATGGCTGGCCAGTCGAGGCTGTTCGTTAAGGCAGTCCAGCCCATTAAGGCACCGTAATTAAACGTCAAGCCCAACACAGCTTGAGGAAAATAAGTTACTCTTTTCGCAAAAGGATAGACCGCGATAAGGATCAGCGAACTCGCACCTACCATCAGCGTCAAGTTGTTCATTTGCAAGAGGATTGCTAAGCCGATTAAGGCAAGTATCATGACGAAGATGATAGCTTGTAGGACAGATACCTGCCCGCTCGGGATAGGCCGTGTGGCCGTGCGCGCCACTTTGGCATCAAAATCTCTGTCAACAATATCGTTCACGACACAGCCCGCGCCTCGCATGATCACGGCACCAATACCAAAAAGAACCGTTAACCAGAGAGCATCGTTTAGATTTGATCCTGGCTTACTCATGCCTAGCCAAATCGCCCACCAGCCTGGTAAGAGGAGCAACCATGTGCCAATAGGCCGGTCAAGCCGCATCATACGCGAATAAGGGTGAGCCCAAGCAGGTAACAGTTGTTCAATCAACGGATTTCGTGGAATATCACTGGCGTTCATTTCAGCACCCTTTCTAACAAGTAAGCCGGGATAAAAAGCAGCCAATGGCAAAGGTCAAGACTAGACTATACATTCGAGATCGATTGAGCGAGCAAAAGCCGGTCTCTTTGGATAAACAGCAAAGCCACTTTCTAAAAAACGTCTTACGATTGGAAGTGGGGCATGCTGTAGCACTTTTCAATGGTGAAGATGGTGAATGGTACGCGACAATCAGCCACCTGAGCAAATCCAACTGCGAACTTCTTCCTGTTTACTTGCGACAAGAACAGACAAACCCGCGTTCCCTTCGACTACTTTTTGCGCCCATCAAAAAAGGTCCGCTGAACTTCTTGATTGAGAAAGGCACAGAGCTCGGTGTCACGGTTTTTCAGCCCGTTATCACCAGTCGCACGAACGTTGAGCAGGTAAGGGTTGAACGCCTTCAGACCAATGCGATCGAAGCCGCTGAACAAAGCGGCCGCTTGGAAGTGCCTGTGGTGCTCCCGCCGGTTTCCCTAACTGAGGCCACATTAAAGCTCTCTACGAATGACCGGCTTTTAGCCTGCTTGGAAAGTGGAGAAGCCGAGCAAGCGTCGACTTATTCTTTTACCCCTGTTCAAAGCATATCTATCCTCATCGGACCAGAAGGTGGATTCAGCCAAGATGAGCTGGATAGCCTGCGAAAAAACAGTCTGGTTAGTGCAATTTCTTTAGGCCCGAGAATTCTCAGAGCAGAGACTGCCGCCATTTCTGCGATTGCAGTCTTTCAATCTCAGCATGGTGATTGGAACGAAAGACCCAAAAAAACACTCTGGCCTGACTCTTTTCCCTTGAAGCCTTAAGGTCATCGACCTAAGTCTCGACAATCCGATTTGTCAAAGGGCTTAGAATGTCTGCACCACCATCAAAAACCGGCGCGCCGATTGAATCCAAAAGCGATTTGATCGCCCATATGGAAACAGGTTGCAAACCGAAGTCCGCTTGGACAATCGGCACTGAGCATGAAAAGTTTGGCTTCGATCTAAAGAGCCTGCGTCAGTTGCCCTACGAGGGACCAACAGGTATCCGCGCTCTTTTGGAGGGGCTTCAACGCTTCGGCTGGCAGCCTGTGCTTGAAGGCGACAAACCAATAGCGCTCTTGATGGACGGCTGCTCGGTCACTCTCGAACCCGGCGGTCAGTTTGAACTTTCAGGTGCCATGCTGAACAATCTCCATGAAACTTGTTCAGAGGTGCACACTCATCTGGCGCAAGTAAAGCAGGTCGGTGACGAAATTGGCGCTGGAATGCTAGGCGCTGGCTTTCAGCCCAAGTGGCGCCGCGATGAAATTCCTTGGATGCCTAAGGGCCGCTATAAGATCATGCGGGATTACATGGCAAAGATGGGCAATCTTGGCCAAGACATGATGCTGCGCAGCTGTACCGTCCAGACCAATCTGGATTTCGGCAGTGAAGCAGACATGGTCAAGAAATTTCGTGTGTCTCTAGCCCTCCAACCAATTGCAACTGCTTTGTTTGCAAACTCTCCTTTCTACGAGGGGAAACCGAGTGGCTTCAAAACTTTCAGGGCTCACGTTTGGACAGATACTGATCCAGATAGAACCGGCCGCCTACCTTTTGTTTTCGAAGATGGCATGTCTTTTGAGCGCTACGTGGATTACGCGCTCGATGTTCCCATGTACTTCGTCTACCGCAACGGCGAGTACCTTGACGCTTCCGGACTTTCGTTCCGAGATTTTCTTGTGGGTAAACTTCCGATTCTTCCAGGAGAAATTGCCACCATTACCGATTGGGCTGATCATCTCACCACTATTTTCCCTGACGTCCGCCTGAAGACCTTCCTGGAGATGCGGGGCGCTGACGCGGGACCTTGGAAATCACTTTGTGCATTGCCTGCCTTTTGGGTCGGTCTACTCTACGACCAAACAGCCCTAGATGCAGCCTGGGACCTGGTTAAGGATTGGAATGACGAAGAACGCCTGGGTCTAGAACGAGACGTGCCCAAATTGGCATTCCAAGCGCCGTTTAGAGATACAACTGTGCAAGAGATAGCCAGGCAAGCCGTAGCAATTGCGAATGAAGGCTTAGCCCGAAGAGCAATTAATAGTGATGCCAGCGGCCTTGATGAAACACAGTATCTTAAACCTCTCGAAGATGCCGTCGTCAGCGGAAAGTCGCCAGCCGACCGCTTGCTAGAACTCTATGATGGATCATGGGCAGGGAACATCGATAAGATTTTTGAAGAACTCGCTTATTAGAACTTGAATTTCTACTCTAGAAGCAAATCATCGGGCTCTGAAACATGAGTGATCATAACCGCCTTCAACTTTTGCATGGCTCTGTGCTCTAATTGCCTGACGCGTTCTTTACTCACGCCAAAGCGATTGCCAAGCTGTTCCAACGTCACGCCTTCGTCTTTGAGGCGACGTTCTCTGATGATGATTTCTTCTCTGTCACTAAGAGTGGAAATAGCATCTTTAAGCCAAGCACGTCGGTTGTCGCCATCATGGCTTTCAATCGTGAGTGCTTCAGGTCCAGGTCGTTGATCGGGAATTAGGCTTTGACGCTCTGTTTGACCTTCCTCACCAATGATTTCATTCAGCGATTGATCACCAGCCGCCATTCGGCCTTCCATTAACCGAACATCTCTCATGGAAACACCTAGTTTTTCAGCTACTTTTTCGCGGCCGGATTCGTCTAAAGCGCGGCCTTGAGATTCTTCGATTTGGGCTCTCAGTCTTCTGAGATTAAAAAACAGTGATTTTTGGGCAGCGGTGGTGCCTGTTCGAACAATTGACCAGTTTCTTAAGACGAAGTCCTGAATGGAAGCCCTGATCCACCAAGATGCATAAGTGGAGAAACGTACATCTCTTTCGGTTTCAAAACGGTTGGCGGCCTGCAACAGCCCAACAACACCTTCTTGAATCAGATCGCTCATGGCGAGTCCGTAGTGGCGAAATTTAGAGGCTGTCGACACAACCAGTCGGTTGTAAGCTTCAATTAATTTATGAAGAGCTTTTTCATCCTGCTCTTCCCGCCAAGCCCTCGCGTAAGAAAATTCATCCTCTCTAGAGAGTAACGGAGCTCTCATCGATCTCCGAATGAATGCCGCATTGGCCCTCCTCAGGCCTCCGTCATCTATATAGCCCATCTGTGCCCCCAACATTTGGTATTACCAATATGACCTTACACGACGGATTAATCGCGCAAATAGGCACAATAGAAAAACAATGTTTCGAATTAAGAAACAATCGAGGAAAATTGGTCGGGCCAAACGCTCATTCTAGATGAAACGAAAGAATATTACTCTAATTCTCAATCACGGATAACAAAGTTCCGTAAGCATCAAAACAGCCCAAGAGTAAGTTGCCACCAAAACCGCATCCGCCGTCAATCACCGTCTTTGTCTCGGTTTCTGTAACGCCGGAATGTTGTATATCCCAACCGGTTACGACTCGATTGAAACCATAATAGCGCCGTTCAATGGCGTTGAATTCATTGTTGCCCCACCAGAACGCATCACTTTGTTGATCCAAAGCCAAATTGGGGTCAATGCCAGCGTGAACAAACAACATCGTGTTATTGTCAGTGTAAGCCGCGCGTTTGAGGTTACTGAGAAACTCTGTATGCCCTGGAAATTGTAGCATGCCTGCCCGCAGCTCTGAGGTCCAACGGGTGAGATCTGCAACTGTGCCTCGCGCGTTCGCAAGCGCATTGTTGGCCGAGCTGCCATAGGCTTTCAGAGTACCGACAATACCGCGCTCCATCATCCATTCAACAATACGAACGGGAGTTGCCGCAAATTGCAGTTGAAGAATTTTGTTCCACATCTCTTCTTGTGAACCACGAAGATAGGCTATGTCTTGCCGGAAAAGATGAGGGCGAGCCATCGTGTAGCGTCGGAAAGACAAAATCTCGTCGATTGTTTCTTTGACGCTGTCGCCGGGGCCGAGATAGTTGCCGAGATAGACGATGCGATCACCAACATCGAAGTAGGTATCAATGGTGTTATGAGCAGCAATAAGCTTCTCTGCGTCGCCGTGGATCGGTGAAACCGTCCATACCCGACGACACTTCTTTAGTAGTTGGAATCGCTGTGCAACGCCGCTGCCCGCTTGTCTCACTTCACCTAGCCAAAGGATTTCGTTTACAAAAACCGCAGTTTAGCGATTTTGACATGAAAGAAAACAAAAATGCCAGCTGACACAGAAGTGAGAGCTGGCACAATCACGAAGAAAGAAGCTAACTAAGCCGCTTTCGTTAATACGTCCGAAAGTTTTTCTTCCGCTTGAACATGTTCCAGGCCTTCGATCGCTGCAAATTCTCTTGTCAGACGATTAAGGGCAGATTGATAAATCTGACGCTCAGAATAGGACTGCTCTGGTTGTTCTGAGTTTCTATGCAGATCACGAACAACTTCTGCAATTGAGACAGGATCACCGGAGTTAATCTTGGCTTCATATTCTTGCGCTCGACGGCTCCACATAGTTCTTTTGACTTTGGCCTTGCCCTGCAATGTCACCAATGCTTCGTCCATCAACTTTCTCGAGGATAGCTTGCGCAAGCCAGCACCTGAAACTTTATTGAGTGGAACTTTCAAAGTCATTCTTTCGCTTTCGAAATGAATGACGACAAGTTTCAAGCTCACACCTGAAATATCTTGCGATTCAACGCCCAAAACGCGCCCGACGCCATGCGTTGGGTAAACAACATAATCGTCTTCTGCGAATTGCAAATCTTCAGCCATAGGTTTTCTAGTCCCTTTTCAAATTAAAGATCGAACAACAGCCATTTTTGGCTTTTCTAATTTCAATCTTTTCCAGCCATTTAAGCCCAACAAGCAAAACCCTTGTTGCTCCGCACAGCGAGGCAGCAAAGGGGATCGTTTCTTTAGTTATATCTGGAAATCAAGATCAGCGCTTAGAACTCAAAAAAAATAGAAGCTAGCGCGCTTCTAGGCGAACTTGACCGCCTGAAGAACTTAGCTTCATTCAAGGACTATAACAGAAATTTGCCGAAATTTCAACCAAAGCAGGTCTAAATCTGGGCGCTCGACTCCAGAACGACTCAAGAAGTTCCTGGGTTTGGTGAGAAAAATTTTTCAAACTTGCCCTTAACACCATCAAATTCTTTAGCGTCCGCAGGTGGTTCACCCATTTCGGTGATGTTAGGCCATTTCTCTGAATACTCGCGATTTAGATCTAACCATTTCACTGCTTCACTATCTGTGTCAGGCAAAATAGCTTCTGTTGGGCATTCAGGCTCACAAACGCCGCAATCAATGCATTCATCAGGATGAATGACCAACATGTTTTCACCAACGTAAAAACAATCAACCGGACAGACCTCAATACAGTCTTGATATTTACACTTAATGCAATCTTCAGTGACAATGTAAGTCATGGCAATCTCGGCTCTTAGTCAGTTTTTACAATACGGCGTTCAGCTAAGTTTTACTTAACTTTTTTCAAGCTTTTGTAAAGCTCGACGCCTGGCAGTTCCACTAGCTTTGTCTGAAACATAAAGCAAGCCTGCTAATCGCCTCATCAAAGCAGATTCATGATCTTCACGTAGTCCATCGCTCAGAACGACCTGCCACAACAGCTCGAAGAGATGCTCCTTGTTCACTTCGCTGTAATCTTTGTTGATCACCGACACAGCTGGCAGTAGTTGAACAGAGGATTGGGCTCGTGTTTTGGCAGCCTCACGAAGCTGCGTTCCTTCGTCAGGTGAGAGGCCAAATTCTTGACTCAAAATTTGAGCAATCAAGACTTCTTCATCTTCGCCAATATGGCCATCAACGGCTGCCACTTCAAAAAGCAGAACCGCCGCCGCATATTGTAACGGATCCAAATCATCCGAAACTGATTGCGGATTATCGGATTTAATCATTTTCTTCAGTTTTGAAAACACTAGTTCTTCCGACGCCTAACCATAAGATTGAGTCCTTCAACGAAGGCGGCAAAGCCCATCGCAGCATAAATGTAGCCCTTTGGAATATGGAAATGCAATCCATCGGCTAACAAAGCCAAACCAATCAGCAGAAGAAAAGAAAAGGCCAACATCTTGACGCCTGGATGGCGCTCAATAAAGCTACTGATCGAGCGAGCGGCCACCAACATGACAATCGATGCAACAACAACTGCAACGACCATGACCCAAAGGTGCTCAGCCATACCCACAGCAGTAATAACTGAGTCGAGAGAAAAGATGATATCCAGCAACATGATCTGTATAATGACAGAAGTGAAAGTCACTTCTTTTAGGCTCTTGCCGGGGCCGTCATCTTCGCCAAGGCTTTGGCTGTTTATTTCAGAAGTCGCTTTGTAGATCAGAAACAATCCGCCGGTGAGAAGGATCATATCTCGCCATGAAAAAGTTTGGCCAAAGGCAGAGAACAAAGGCTCTGTTAGTCCTATTATCCATGCAATCGACGCAAGAAGGGCTAACCGGGAGAGAAGCGCTAACGCAATGCCGATGCGTTGCGCCTTAGCCTGTTGTTCTTCGGGTAGTCGGCCCGAAAGAACAGCGATGAAAATCACATTATCAATGCCCAGGATTACTTCCAGCACGATGAGTGTCGATAAACTCGCCAATGTCTCTACGTTAAACAGCCATTCCATCGTTAAAGCCCCTAAACCAAGTCTCAAAAATTTCGCTAAGACTTAAGCCTTATTCATCTGAGTTCAAGAAACGATCCATTTCCCGTCGCTCTTTTTTTGTTGGTCTGCCTGTTCCCATTTCACGTACAGCCATTTTGACGGTTTTCTCGTCCAGCTTTGCTTGTTCGCGAACCAACGAAGGCGGAGCCAGATCTTCGTAGAGCCCCTGAGCTTCACTCGCAGGACCCCGCCTCTCACCAAGCATCACGACTTTGATCACCCGTACTTCTTTCCCTTGTGGGAAAGTCAAAACATCGCCGGGCTTTATTTGTACTTTTGCCTTGGCTATCACAGAAGAGTTAATCCGAATTCTTCCTGACTCACAAACTTTGCTCGCTAGCGTTCGAGACTTGAAAAACCTAGCGTACCAAAGCCACTTATCTAATCGTAATTTGGCTTCACCATCGCTCACGAAGGTGCCTTTGTTTTCTTCATAGATGCTAAGACAGCAAAAGGTGACAAGTTCACAAGCTTTTCAGCTTTTTTGGATGGGTTAGGTTTTTTGCTTTTTCTGTTTCTAGTTTTAAATGCAGGCTTCTTTTTGACGAGATAAGAAGCACCGTCACCATCAGGTTTAGAAAAGCTAAACCCAAGAGCAAGGCAAAGCTTTTCAGATCTATCGAGATCAGAGTTTGTAAACTCAGCTATTGCCGCAACAGCTCGCACAGACTTGGCAGCAGATAGCTTCGCAATTTTCTGCTCAAGCCTCGGTAAAAAGCTACATTGAACGGCAATTTTGGGATCTTTTACTCCGAGAACGACGTAACCCATTGCTTGGTACAGCTCAGCAGGAAAAGCCTTATCGACTAACAGCAACCTTTGTTGACCGACGGGCGGATTATCGCGATCCGCTTGGGCATAGACTTTCCATAACAGAGCTTTGAACTTTGCCGCTTTACGATCCATTGAACTCGCCTGCCAGACGGCATGCCTAGACAGTAACACTTGGTGTTTCTTGAGGAAATCCTGTTCTTCATTCGTCAGTTTCTTGGGCAACTGAACCAACGCCTTTCTCGGCAGAAGCCCCAGGTTTTCACCGAGTTGAAAGACTAGACCACGTAGGTTTTTGGGCGCTGATTCATCTTCTAACAAAGAAACAAGTGGCCCAATCAAGTGGCGCTGATGAGATTTGCAAAAATCCAACAGCCGGTCAGTTATTTTTTGTATCTGTTCTGGTTCCAGGAATTTGAACTTGTTTGGCTTGATGTCAGGTGACAACAAGGTTCTACCTTTCACCAATTGCCCCAACTTCTGATCATTCAAATAGAGGCCGCCATCAGCACGCAACTTGATGGCCTTGTCAGCCGAAACTGTGAACTCGGTGATCCGCTTTTCTATCTCTGGCCCGATAACCCTTCGTACTGCCGTCATGACAGGCTTAGCCGCCTCTTTGTCGCCACTAACAACAGATTCTTCGAGTTCGAAATCAAAACCAGCCAGCCGGCCAACTTCTTGGCCTTCAATGACGATTTCTCCGTTGGCGCGAATGCCCGCTTGAAGAGGCTGATCGCTGCTTAACCGGCTAAAAATGGCGGCGGCTCGCCGATCCACGAATTGCTTTGTCAGTCGTTCGTGTAACGCATCCGAGAGCCTATCCTCGATCTCCCGCGTTTTCTCTTGCCAATAGCTTTTGCGTTCTACCCAATCTCCACGATGGGAAATGAAAGTCCAAGTTCGAATGGCCGCAATTCTTGCCATGAGCGAATCAATATCGCCTTGGGTTTTGTCTTGCTGTTTGATCTGTGAAGCAATCCAATCCTCAGGCAATAAACCGGGACCTGCTAAAAGGAGCTTGATAATACTTCCCAAAAGGTTGGTGTGAGAATCGGTAAGAGTTTTACGGAAATCAGGAACCTGGCAAACATCCCACAGCATTCTGACCGCCGCTGGCCCTTTCACAAGGCCACGGATGTCTTCGTTTTTCGATAGCACTTTCAAGGCTTGATGGTCACCACCTTCCTGAGCGCGTTGAAGTATTCCACGCACTGGCGGTAACTCTTCCAAGCTCATAAGAAGATGGGAAATCCGATCAAAATTCAAATCTCGGCTGCGCCACATCAAGGACTGCAGCGGGTCGAACCTGTGTTCTTCAATGGCATCAACAACCTCTTCCGGCAAGGCGCCAATCTCGGCGGTAGTGCAGAACGTACCATCATTCATATGACGGCCAGCGCGACCAGCTATTTGCGCTAATTCTGGAACTGTCAGCAAGCGATAACGGCGGCCATCGAATTTCTTCACTTTGCCAAAGGTCACGTGATCCAGGTCCATGTTGAGACCCATACCAATCGCATCCGTCGCAACAAGGAAGTCGACCTCACCGGATTGAAACATCTCAACTTGAGCGTTCCTTGTCCTGGGGCTGAGAGCGCCCAGAACAACAGCAGCACCACCGCGTTGGCGGCGCAAAGTATCAGCGACTTGATAAACTTCTGAACCAGAAAAAACCACGACGGCGGACCTAGGTGGAATTCGTGATAGTTTCTTCGGCACAACATAGGAAAGCGTAGACAAACGTCTGCGTGTTTGAAAATCTGTGTCAGGGACTAATTTCTTAATCAGTGGTCGGATTGTGTCAGAGCCCAAGAACATGGTTTCTTCGGTCCCACGGCAATGAAGCAGGCGGTCTGTAAAGACATGACCGCGTTCCGGATCACCACAGAGTTGTATTTCATCAATCGCCATAAATTCGACGGCAATGTCCAGCGGCATGGCCTCTACTGTACAAATCCAATAGGACGGATTTGTGGGGATTATCTTCTCTTCCCCGGTAACCAACGCGACGGCCTCGGGGCCTTTTGCCTTAACAACCTTGTCGTAATTTTCGCGGGCGAGAAGGCGCAATGGGAAACCCATCATTCCACTGGCGTGGCCCAACATGCGCTCGATAGCTAAGAAAGTTTTGCCAGTATTGGTCGGACCTAGCACCGCCACAATCTGTGAATCAGAAAAGAGTTCCATCGTGATTTCACTTTCCGATTTCTAAGCTATCAAAATCAAGTCAAAAATTAACGTCTAAGCACTTGAGCTTACCAACTGTCTCACCATATAAGGTCGGCCACCAACAACAGAAGACTGAGGGTAAGAATGACTCAAGAAAAAATGCAGTTCCAGACGGAAGTTGCAAGACTTTTGGATATCGTTGCAAACGCGCTCTATTCCAATCAAGAAATTTTCTTGAGAGAACTTGTATCTAACGCATCTGATGCTTGTGACAAGCTTAGATACCTCTCCCTCACTGACAGTGATTTGTTGAAAGACGACAGTGAACTCAAAATTCGCTTAACAGTGGACAAAGAAGCTAAAACCCTGACGATTGCTGACAACGGCATTGGCATGAACAGAGACGATCTGATCGCCAACCTTGGTACAATTGCAAAGTCCGGCACTCTCGATTTCCTGAAGAACTTCAGCAAAGACAAGAAAGATGTCAGCCAGATTGGTCAATTCGGTGTTGGCTTCTATTCTTCCTTCATGGTGTCTGAGAAAGTCACCGTAAACACAAGGCGAGCAGGTGAAGATCGAAGCTGGACATGGACCAGTGACGGCCAGGGCGAATACACCATTGATGAAGGCTCATCTGATGTCGCACGAGGGACCACCGTCACTCTGCACCTGAAAGAAGACGCTGGTGAATACTTGGAAGAAAACCGCCTTTCCTCCATTGTTGGCCGCTATTCCGACCACATCCAATTCCCTGTGGTCATGAAAGGCGAAGAAGAAGATCAAAGCCTCAACTCTGCTTCTGCACTGTGGACCAGATCCAAGTCAGATATCTCAGAAGAGCAATACGAAGAATTTTATCGCCATACTGCGAACGCCTTCGATTCACCTTGGTTGACTATGCACAACACGACTGAAGGTGTGATTGAGTATACATCACTGTTGTACGTTCCAAGCCAAGCCCCCTTCGATCTTTTCCAGCCAGAACGCAAAATTGGCGTGCAGCTCTTTGTGCAAAGAGTTTTCATCACTGATGAATGCCAGGAATTGCTCCCCGGATATCTCAGATTTGTACGGGGTATCGTCGATTCTTCTGACCTGCCGCTCAACATCAGCCGTGAGCTTCTACAAGACAATCCTGTCCTAAGGAAAATCCGGTCAGGCCTTACCAAGCGTATCCTTGGCGAACTCAAGAAGAAGGCTGAAAAAGACGCAGAAAGCTATCTCTCTTTCTGGGCTGCCTTTGGTGCCGTCATCAAAGAAGGCCTCTATGAGGACTTTGAACAAAGAGACACTCTGCTTGGCTTGACACGTTTCAATTCGAGCACGTCTGATCAACTCACCAGTCTTGCTGACTACGTAAGCCGAATGAAAGAAGGCCAAAATGCTGTCTTCTACATCACTGGTGAAAGCCTTGAGGCGATCAAGAACTCACCTCACCTTGAGGGCTTCAGATCAAAGGGCGTCGAAGTCTTATTGATGACTGATCCGGTCGACGATTTTTGGCTTGGTCAAATCGGAGAGTTCGACGGCAAGCCGTTCAAGTCGATCACACGTGTTGCAGCCGATTTAGACGAAATCAAATCAGAGACTGAAGACGACAAGAAGGAAGAGAAAAAGGATGCACCGAATGTTGCGGCTGTTCTTGAACTCTTCAAACTGGGTCTTGGTGACAAAATCAAAGATGTTCGTGTCACACAGCGCCTGACCGACAGCCCGGTTTGTTTGGTAGCAGATGACGGCGATATCGACATTCATTTGGCGCGCATTCTAAAACAGCACAAACAACTGAATGAAAGCCAGCAACGTATTTTGGAGGTTAATCCAAACCATCCAATCATCATTCAGCTGAAGAACAAGTTGGATGGTGGAACGTCTGCGAGCGATCTAGAAGATTACACCGAAGTCCTTTACGGCCAAGCAATCATTCAAGAAGGCGAAAGTCTGCCAGATCCTGCCAACTTCACTAAGAAGCTAAACAAAATTTTAGCTGCCAAAATTGCCTAGTGATTTGGCTTAAAACTTGAACTCTGCGTAGGAAGCGCGGACTGGACCATGACCAAAGTTCCTTGCTGATTGCACAATGACAACGTAGCCGTCGGCAAGGAATTCAGGTGCCTTCAACACCATAGCTTGACCATCCCATAATCCCAGATGCTCAATAGACCGCACAACATTGGAATTCGTGAGCGTGCGCCCGCGGTTCTCACCTCTTAGGATTTTCGTTGTGTGTTCTTTGTCAAAGTGGACCAGCCAAACTGAGCTGTTTTTTCCATTGTGATCCTCTGGAAGAAGAATTTCGCCGTTGTCGCCACGGCTTATTGTCAACTTCATTTGCTTGTCAGCGTAATTGATACAACGGTTGATATCGGATTTATCCGCACCCATTGCATCCAACCTACCGTCGACAACAACTTGTGGCGTATAAACGTAACGCGCTCTCAGCGCATCAGCATACATTCTCTGACGTTTTGTGTGTTGGCTAGAGGCAAAAGGATCTTTCCAGCCAATATAGTCCCAGTAATCCACGTGAAAAGACAGACCAAGCACAGCGTCGTTTTTTGTCAGTTTCTGCAAGTATGCGTCCGCCGGTGGGCAAGAGCTACAGCCTTGCGAAGTGAAGAGTTCAACGATGACGGGATTGATCAAGAATTTCCTCTGATCACCTGACGCCTCTGACGGCTGTAGAGGTAAAGCAACCATCACAAACAGAGTAAAAACGAATGATAGAATTTTTTTCATGCTTCTTAGGTAAGGCAGCCTCTAACAAACAGCTAGTAAAAAACAGGTGAGTACAGCCATAGTCAATCTTCTGTGAATGAACTTGATCACAAGAGAGTAGCACCAATACTTTCGTTGCAACTTCAACAAGCGTTGTTCTTTTTACCGGACGATCGTTTGACAAAATGGTCAACTGTCTTTATTAGAACCCTGCGCTGATTTGTTATTTGCTTGCGGGCGTGGCGGCTAGAAGTCGTCAAAAACTGCTAAAAGAATAACCAGAGATTTCCTTTAGGCTCTGTCAGCGTCCTTTTTTATTTTTATTGAGGATGCTCAAAATGACTACGACTTCAAACAAAGCAGAAACTCTTGTTCTACACGGTGGGCCATACCGCGCCGATCCAGCAACTGGATCTGTCGCCGTTCCAATCTATCAAACGACTTCCTACCAGTTCAACAGCGCTGAACATGCAGCCAACCTCTTTGGATTAAAAGAGCTTGGCAATATCTATACACGTATCATGAACCCTACGACAGCGGTCCTAGAGGAACGCCTAGCACAATTGGAAGGTGCTGTGGCAGGTTTAGCAACGGCATCTGGACAAGCAGCCATCACGCTGGCGATTCAAAACATTGCGCAAGCAGGCGACAATATTGTCAGCTCAACCAATCTCTATGGTGGTACCTGGAACTTGTTCGCGAACACTCTGAATGCTCAAGGCATCGAAGTTCGTTTCGTTGATCCCGTAGATCCTGACAGTTTCGCAAAAGCAGCCGACAAGAACACCAGAGCCTTCTTCGCCGAAACTCTGCCCAACCCCAAACTTGAAGTGTTCCCCATTGCAGAAGTAGCAGCCATCGGCGAAGCTCTCGGTATTCCACTGATCGTTGATAACACAGCCGCGCCGCTCATTTGTCGCCCGATTGATCATGGTGCCCATATCGTTATTCATTCGACCACCAAGTACATCGGTGGGCATGGGACCTCAATCGGTGGCGTCATTCTCGACTCAGGAAAATTTGATTGGGAGAAACATGCTGAGCGCTTCCCGCTGTTGAACACACCAGATCCTTCCTACCATGGTGCCGTTTGGGTTGAGGCTGTGAAGCCACTTGGCCCAATCGCCTATATCTTAAAGGCGCGGGTAACTTTGTTGCGTGATACAGGTGGTGCGGCCAGCCCAACCAATTCGTTCTATACAATCCAGGGACTTGAAACTCTGGCCCTGAGACTGGAACGGCAATGCGAGAACGCTGCTAAGGTTGCCGATTTCCTCGCTGGTCATTCAGCCGTTTCCAAAGTCATCTATCCCGGATTGCAAAGCGGTGAAAACAAAGCGCGAGCAGACAAATACCTCAGCGGATCATTTGGTGCGCTCGTCGGTTTTGAACTGAAAGACGGCACAGAAGTGGGAAGTAAATTCATCGACGGTTTGAACCTGCTCTACCATGTCGCCAATATTGGTGACAGCAAAAGCCTAGCGATCCATCCGGCGAGCACGACCCATTCTCAGCTGACAGCCGAAGAACAACTCTCGTCAGGCGTAACGCCCGGCTACGTTCGACTTTCAATCGGCATTGAACATATCGACGACATTATTGCGGATATTGAGCAAGCGCTCAGCTAGAGAGATCCCTGCTCTCTTCATTCCGTTGGAAAAGGCTCAGCATTGGCTGGGCCTTTTTTATTTGCGACAGAGAGCCAGCCAAGGGGAGCCGCTCTGAAGACAGACGGCTAGTTCTATCGATTGTTTGCTGGGCTCAACGTTAAAAATTGAGGCATCGACATGACAGAAACAACTAAGGGCCATTGTTTGTGCAAAGCTGTCAGTTTTGAAATTGACCTTCCCGTCCGAGCTTGCGTCAATTGTCACTGCGACAGCTGTCGGCGCCAATGCTCCTCTCCTATGACAACCTACGTCGGGATTACTGACGAAAAATGGAGATGGACAGGCAAAGAGCCCAAGATCTATAAATCTTCGCCAGGAGTAGAGCGTAGTTTTTGTGAAAATTGCGGCACCCCAATCTCATTCCGTTCAGAGGGCATGTCCGGTGTCATGCATCTTTATGTGGCCGCGATGGAAGAACCAGAGCAGTTCGAACCAACACTCCATGTCTCACACGAGGAAAAATTATCCTGGCTGCACCTAGACCATGGCCTGCCAACCCATGAAGGACCTGACTACACGAAAGCCTGAAAGACTCCCTGTTGGTCGCGGAACTGAGCGCAGCCAAGAAAATCCCGAACTGTTCCTTCTGATTAGGTCTTTAAGTCGTACACGACTTCAGATTCCACTGGTCTGTCTATGCAGCTCATTATTACTTCTCGGTGCTTCTGGTTTAATTCTTTTTCCATATTGGCCGGCAACAAGTTTTCGCCTTCCATATGGCAGATCAGAAACCATTGACCATTTCCTTCAAAAACTTGAAAAATCTCTCTCGTACAATTTTCTTCTCTCAAGCTATCAAGTGCTTCCGGTTTATGCTTAAGCTGCACCTCAGCCCCCCAAGCCAGCAAGGTTTCAACTTTATCATTATGTGAGACCTCAGCATAACTAGAGGATTCCCATAGGCTGGAATATTTGGTAACTTTTGTCATGCAGAAACCTTTCGTCAGCCAACCCGAACTTTTTGTGACCACCAGCGATCTTGATCATCCAGCACTTCATGCGCTTGA
>CAJQQJ010000195.1 GCA_905480445.1 uncultured Alphaproteobacteria bacterium
TCTATTCTTTCCTTTTCTTTGGCATTTCTCTCCTCGCTCTATCCCGCATGGAAAGCCGCTAACACTGACCCAATAGAAGCTCTGAGGTATGAATGATGCCTTTTCTTGAGCGGCTATTGGCTTGGCGCTATCTTCGAACCAGAAGGCAAGAAGGGTTGATTTCCGCCGTTACTCTGTTCTCGTTCTTGGGCATTGTGCTTGGAGTTGGAACGCTCATAGTGGTGATGGCTGTCATGACTGGCTTTAGAGAACGGTTAGTCGATCAGATCGTAGCGTTCAGTGGACATATCGTTGTGGAAAGCAAAAAAGGCTTTTCAGACGAGGAAGTGATGAAACTCAGTGAGTTAATAGAAAGCTTCCCCACTGTTGAGCGCGTTACGCCGCTTCTAGAAGAACAGGTTATGTTGACGGCCAGAGGGAACGCACAAGCGGCGCTTGTTAGGGGAGCTGATCCTTCTAAGTTAGCCAAGGAATTGGGATTGGCGCAGTCCCTTATCGCAGGCAGTTTTTCTGATCTCAAGAAGTGGGAAGTCGTGTTGCCGCTGCGTGTAGCGCAACGGTTGAATGTGACGATTGGCAACGAAGTTGAGCTGGTCTCAGCCAAAGGTATGTTCACGGCTTTTGGATGGGTGCCACGCATCCGCAATTTCACTATTGTTGGCTTGATGCAAACGCGCCGGGATAAAGGCTACGTCTACATGCCCTTGGAAGCCGCACAGATTTTTTTCCAACAAAAGAACAGCCTTTCAGGCCTGGAAGTGCGGGTGAATGAGGCTAATGCCATCGACGCAATGGCTGAAAAACTGACGTCCATGCTAGGTGATAACGAAGGAACCAAAGTTCTAAGCTGGAGAGATCTTAATCCAACTTTTGTCTCTGCGTTGGAGGTCGAAAGGGCTGTAATGTTCTTTATTTTGCTTTTGATCGTTCTTGTGGCTGCCTTCAACATCATTTCCGGTCAGATTTTGTTAGTAAGAGACAAGACCAAAGGGATCGCAATCCTGCGCACAATGGGCATGCAGAGCGGGTCGGTTTTGCGAATTTTCCTTTTGTCGGGAGGAGTGGTTGGCGTCGTTGGTACTTTATTTGGGGCAGGCTTAGGTTTGATGATTGCGACTAATCTAGCCGGTTGGGCGAACAGTCTTAGCTTGTTGGTCGACGAAAGTGGACTACGAGCACAGCTTTTCTATCTATCTTCTCTTGAGGCAGTAGTCGTCTCAAACCACGTGATGATGATTGTTGGCCTCTCACTTCTGGTGACAGTCTTAGCCACCCTCTATCCGGCTTGGCGAGCGGCGCGTCTCGATCCAGTCGAAGTTCTGCGTTACAGCTAGGTTTATTGATGAGTACGGTATTAGAATTAAACAAGATCCATAAGTCTTTTGAACAAGCGGGCGAAAAGCTTGAGGTTCTCAAAGGCTGTGATTTGTCGATTGCGGCTGGGGAAATGGTGGCTTTAGTCGGGCCTTCAGGATCCGGCAAATCAACGCTCATGCACATAGCGGGTTTGTTGGAAAGCCCGACCAATGGACAGATCTCAATTGAGGGCCAAGATGCTTCAAGTTTGAATGACAAAAAGCGCACTAAGCTCCGAAGCCAAACAATTGGCTTTGTTTATCAGTATCACCATCTTTTGCCGGAGTTCTCAGCACTGGAGAACGTTATTCTGCCCCAGTTGATAAACGGGAAAAGCAAAAATGAAGCCAAAGAGCGAGCAGAAACCTTACTTGATCAAGTGGGGCTGGCGTCGAGGATGACCCATAGACCGGCAAGACTGTCAGGTGGTGAACAGCAAAGGGTAGCGGTCGCACGTGCCTTGGCGAATGAGCCAGCTTTGTTGTTGGCAGATGAGCCGACAGGAAACCTAGACCCTGATACCTCAGAGATGGTTTTTGCAATGTTAGTCGAGCTGACGAAAAAGCATGAGTTGGCGGCTTTGATCGCGACCCATAACCATGCTTTGGCCAAACGGATGGACCGTGTCATTGAACTGGGTAGTGGCCTTATCGTAGAAAAGGAGAAGTGAGCCATGTCAATTACTGTGCGGCAGGTAAAACAATCAGATCACAAGCAGTGGTTGGCTCTGTGGAATGCTTACCTTGTTTTCTATGAAACTGAGCTGCCAGAAGAGGTTACTTCGGCCACATGGCAAAAGATTAACGCTACTGACGGCGGCATAGAGTGTTTGGTTGTTGAAGATGAAGATGGCGCCTTGTTGGGGATGACACAGTTTCTCTACCATCTTACTTCTTGGTCTACTGAACCTCGCTGTTATTTACACGATCTTTACACTGTACCTGAAAGCAGAGGGCAGGGCGTTGCCAGAGCTTTGATCAAAGCCGTTGAGGACGACGCCAAAAAAGAAGGTGCTTGCGAGGTTTATTGGATGACACAAGAGTTCAATGAAACCGCACGTAAGCTCTATGATAAAGTCGCAACCAAATCGCCCTTTATTGAGTATGTGATCTGATTTCAGACTCGCAGATAACGGCGAATCCTGCTCTATTGTAGGCTATGGTTCATTCTGATTTTGTACATCTGCGCGTCCGTTCGGCTTACTCCCTTTCAGAAGGGGCGTTGAAAGTTGGCGAACTCGTAGAACTTACCACTAAATACAAGATGCCTGCGGTTGCGGTTACAGACCGCAACAATCTTTTTGGTGCTCTTGAGTTTGCTGTCACAGCCTCCGGAGCAGGTGTTCAGCCTATTGTCGGTACAGTTTTGAGCATTAGGCGGGATGAAAAGTCACAAAATGGGCAGAGCTACGCGCCAGACGAATTGCTTTTGCTGGCCCAGAACAGGCTGGGTTATCTAAATCTCATGGATTTGGTGACAACTGCTTTTCTAGAGGGTGACGCCAGTGAGGACGCTCAAATATCCTTTGAAAAACTCTCTGCCCACAGTGAAGGCCTGATCGCTTTCGTTGGTGGGCCTAACCATTCGTTAGGCCGCTTGTTGTTCGATGGTCAGGACGAAGCTGCTCTAGCTGATCTGGAACGTCACAAGGTTCTGTTTAGCGACCGACTTTACATGGAAGTCATGCGCCACGAAAGTTCAAAAGAGCTGGCGATTGAAGAGAGGGTTATTGAGCTTGCCTATCAGCACGACATTCCTTTGGTGGCGACCAATGATGTGCATTTCAAAGACGCAGGCATGTACGAGGCGCATGATGTTCTTTTGTGCATCGCACAAGGCACGACTGTATCCGATGAGAAACGCCGTCGCTTAACACCTGAGCATGGATTTAAGTCAGCAAGAGATATGCAGTCTTTGTTTGCTGATTTGCCTGAAGCCGTTGCTAACACCATGATTGTTGCGCAGCGTTGCGCCTTCATGCCAGAAACTCATCCGCCCATCCTGCCAGCCTTCGACAGTTCTGAAGGTCGGAGTGAAGCAGAAGAGCTGAGAGCGCAAGCAATAGAAGGGCTAGAGGCTCGGTTCAGAACTTCTGTTTGGACAGAGGGATTGAGTGACAGTGAGCGCGAAGAAATCGCAATACCCTACCGTGAGAGGCTCGATTTTGAGCTGAAGGTCATCGAGGACATGGGCTTTCCCGGTTACTTCTTGATTGTTGCGGATTTCATTTATTGGTCTAAATCCAATGGTATTCCGGTGGGGCCAGGCCGTGGTTCTGGTGCTGGTTCGGTTGTCGCCTGGGCACTGACAATTACTGATTTGGATCCACTTCGGTTTGGATTGCTGTTTGAGCGCTTTCTAAATCCAGAACGTGTATCAATGCCCGACTTTGATATCGACTTTTGTCAGGATCGACGTGACGAAGTCATTCGCTACGTTCGTGACAAATATGGTGCCGATAGGGTCGCGCAGATCATTACCTTTGGTAAGCTGCAAGCTCGTGCTGCTTTGCGAGATGTTGGCCGTGTGCTGCAGATGCCTTACGGCCAGATTGATCGTATCTCCAAAATGGTGCCGAACAACCCGGCAAAACCAACGCCGCTCTATGTGGCTGTTGAAAGCGAGGAGGGCTTGAGAAACCTGCGGCAACAGGATCCACAGGTTCGCCGCTTGATCGATATAGCTATGAAGCTAGAGGGACTGTACCGACATGCCTCTACCCACGCCGCTGGTGTGGTTATCGGTGACAGGCCGCTGAAAGAGCTTGTCGCTCTCTACCGTGATCCTCGCTCTGATATGCCAGCCACTCAGTTTAATATGAAATGGGTTGAGCCAGCAGGCTTGGTAAAGTTCGACTTTTTGGGATTGAAGACACTCACTGTTCTGGCAAAGGCCAAAGAGCATATCGAGAGGAACGGTGGGTCGATTGATTTAGAAAATCTACCGCTTGATGACACTGGAACCTTTGACATGCTGTCTAGGGGCGATGCGGTTGGAGTGTTCCAGCTGGAATCCTCGGGCATGAGAGATGTGTTAAAGAATCTGAAGCCCGACCGCTTCGAAGACATTATCGCGGTGGTCGCGCTCTACCGTCCTGGTCCGATGGATAACATTCCGGCCTTCATTCGACGCAAGCATGGTGAAGAGGAAGTTGACTGCCTGCATGAATTGCTAGAGCCGATCTTGCTAGAAACCTATGGCATCATGATTTACCAGGAACAGGTGATGCAATCCGCTCAGTTGCTGGCAGGATACAGCCTAGGCGGTGCAGATTTGTTGCGCCGTGCCATGGGTAAGAAGATCCAGTCCGAGATGGACGCACAACAGGCGATCTTTGTTAAAGGATCGGTTGAAAACGGGGTTGATGGTAAAAAGGCAGCCCAGATCTTTAAGCAAGTCGAAAAATTTGCGGGCTATGGTTTTAACAAATCACATGCTGCCGCATATGCGTTGGTTGCTTATCAAACAGCCTACCTAAAACATAACTATCCCGTTGAATTCATGGCCGCGTCCATGACCTACGATATGAACAACACCGACAAGTTGGCTGGTTTCAAGCAAGAGCTTGAGAGATTGAGAATCGATCTCTTGCCACCGTCTATCAATAACTCTCTTCCAGAATTTTCTGTGGAAGTGAGAGAAGATGGCACTAAGGCCGTTCGTTATGCACTTTCAGCGATCAAGAACGTTGGCGGCGCTGCCATGCTCGGGCTGGTTAATGAGCGGTTAGAAAATGGCCCGTTCAAATCCATATCGGACTTTACATTCCGGTTAGATCCACGCTCGATAAATAAAAGATTGCTGGAAAACCTTATCCGTTCTGGTTCTTTGGACTGTGTGAACGGCAATCGCAGAATGTTGATCGGGAACTTAGAAGAGATCCTGAAGCATGCCGCCGCTGCGGCTAGCGAGAAGGCTTCAGGTCAGATTGGCTTGTTTGGCGACGTAATGGCGCCGGAGACACAAGACATTCCACTCAACCCGATTGATGACTGGTCTTCAATTGACCGGTTGCGGCAAGAGTTTGAAGCGGTTGGTTTCTATCTAACTGGCCATCCGTTGGCAGATTATGAGGCTAGTCTCAAAAAGCTAAAGATTACGACTTCTCAAGAACTGATGGAGAAAGGTATCAGTGTCGCGCGCGTAAAGCTCGCCGGTTTGGTGATGAACAAACAAGAGAGAACATCAGCTAAAGGCAATCGTTTTGCCTTTGTGCAACTCTCTGATACTTCAGGTGTTTACGAGGTGGCTTTGTTCTCTGACGCTCTATCTTCCAGTCGTGAATTCCTGGAGACTGGGACAGCGGTTCTGATAACCGGGGACTTCCGCGTGGACGACGAGGGCGGTGGCCGACTGACCGCTCAAAAAGTTGAACCCTTGGAACCAATCGTAGCACAGGCTGCAATGGGGCTGAGGATCTTCGTGGAAAAACCAGAAATCCTACCGCAACTCAAATCTGTTATCGAACAAGGTGGTCGCGGAAGAGGGCGAGTGTCGCTCGTGCTGACGCTCAACGAGGATGATGAAGCCGAGATCAATCTACCCGAAACCTATCAATTGAACACGGCTATACGTGCGGCGGTCAAATCGCTGCCAGGAATACAGGTTCAAGATATCTAGGTTTTAAGTATCACTTAGCTCTAACACCGTCGTGCGGATCATTACGCGGCGTTCTCCAATGAAATCGTTGATCGGGTAATGGAGTGTAAAGCGATTGTCCCACAAAATGACGCCGCTTTGACGCCATTTGAACCGGCAAGTGAACTCGTGTTGTTCCATTAGGCCATAGAGATAGCTCAGCAACGGTTGGCTCTCTTCTGCTGTCATTCCTTCGAAACGAGTCACAAACATTCGGTTAAGATAGATGCCCTCTCGGCCTGTAGTTGGGTGCATTCTAACAACAGGATGGTTAGCTAAAAATGGTTCTGTCTCTTCGCCACTGGGACCGTAGTAAGAATGGACCGCATTCAGCTTTCTCAACTGCTCCTGCATGCCAGTCGAAAGCGATTCAAAGGCTGCAATCGTGCTTGCAAAGGCCGTGTCTCCACCAGTTTCAGGCAAAATCTTCCCATGAAGAATTGAGACGTAGCCGTTTGGTTTCAGCCAAGTAACATCAGCATGCCAACTTGCGCCGCCGAACATGATAGTTTGATCCGGTTCACGGCGTAATTCAAGGACGTCTGGGCAGTCATCAAAACCATTGTTTACTAAAGGGTGCAAAAAGGGTGGCCCGAAACGACGCCCAAGAGCAGAGAGCTGATACCGATCAAGATCTTGGTCCTCGACGAAGACAACAAGATGCTCGTTCAAGCATTTTTTCAGAACAGAGATATCCTCTGTTGAAGGTGCGGCAAGATCAATGTCAGCCAGTGTTGCGCCAAGAGATCCTGTTAGTTTTGTGATGCTTGTCATTGTTCAAAATAGGTTTTCAGTTTGGGTTTTGGATGCGAGTGGTGGAACAAAATATCAACTGTTCAAAAATTGACATATCCTTTGTCGCAACTCGGAAAGATTGCTTGAAAGGAGTGAAGCAAAGAAAATGAAAGAGTGCAAGAAAGACAAGGCACTGGTCGTCTTTTTGCTGATTATTAGGAAGCTGATATGAACGAAATCACATCTATTGAAAAAATGCTGGACCGCGTGCTTGATCATGTTGATCGTCCAGTTGCAGAAGCTCACGGTCTACCAAATACCTGTTACACTGATGCAGACTATCTCAAGCTGGAACGTGAACGGGTTTTTGCGCCGAACTGGGCTTGCATTGGCTTTGGCAAAGATCTTCCGAACAAAGGGGACTACAAGCCTGTCGAGCTGTTGGGGCTGCCGTTGCTCATTCTTCGCGACCAAGACGATCAGATCAAGGTCTTTCACAATGTATGCAGCCATCGTGGCATGATTTTGGTCGAAAAAGCAGGCAACACAAAAGGTGTCCTTCGTTGCCCATATCATTCTTGGTGCTACAGCCTGAACGGCGAACTTGCGATGACGCCTCACGTTGGCGGTCCTGGAAACAATCGCCATGATGACGTTGATCCAAAGAAACATGGCTTGCGAGAAGTTCGCTCCGCTGTTTGGATGGACGTGATCTTTATCAATCTTGACGGCAAGGCGGAACCATTCGAGCAAAGAATTGCGCCGATGCAGGAACGCTGGAAAGATTTCTTGGACGTTGAAGTTCACCACACTGGCGAGGATTCTTCCTTTAGTTTCGATGTCAATTGCAACTGGAAGCTCGCGGTTGAGAACTACTGCGAATCCTATCACCTGCCGTGGATCCATCCTGGTCTGAATTCTTATTCCAGACTAGAGGATCACTATCATATCATCGAAAATAATGATTATTCAGGGCAGGGCTCTGAAGTTTTTCAGCCACTGAAAGATGATAACGGCAAACGCTTCCCGAGGATCGATGATATCGACAAGAAGTGGGATACGAGTTCTGAATACACCGCACTCTATCCTAATGTTTTGTTGGGTATTCATAACGACCATTTCTTTGCCATACAGTTGGAACCCAAATCCATCAATCGCACGGTTGAGCACGTAGAACTCTATTACCTGAAGAAAGAATCAACAGGTGATGACTATGCGGATCTCCGCAAGAAAAATGCTGAGAGCTGGCATGAAGTCTTCGCTGAGGATATTTTCGTTGTTGAAGGCATGCAAAAGGGACGGAACTCAGAAGGTTTCGACGGTGGTGTCTTCTCTCCAGCAATGGATACGCCCACCCATGCCTTCCATATCTGGGTAGCAAGGCAGTTAGCAAAGGCTGCTTAGTCCTTATGAATCAAGAGCTTGAAGCTCTCAATGGCCAACTCCTAGATCTGATGCAACGGGAAGAAATCGCTCTCGTTGCGGAGATCTATGAGAAGGGGGCTGCGCTACATTTTTCAAACGGCGCGGTTGAAGAAGCCTGTTTCTACTGGACCAACGCGCTGGTCTTTGCTTTACAACGAGGAGAGTGGGAACGTGTCGATCGATTGCGGGCTAATCTCAAAGAACATCAACGGATTTAAGTAAGGTAGGGCCAAGAATATGGCTGGTGTTGTAATTATTGGTGCTGGACAAGCCGGCGCTCAAGCAGCAATCTCTCTTCGTCAAATGAAGTACGAGGGAGAAATCACAATCCTTGGTGAAGAAAGCCACCTACCTTATGAACGACCACCTTTGTCGAAAGCTTTTCTGCTAGGCGAGCAGCCGATTGAAAAGTCTTTCTTGAGATCTGAAGATTTCTACAAAGATCAAAGCATCGATCTGCGCCGTAATGTATTAGTTAAGTCCTTTGACCCCAAAGCTAAGACCGTAAGATTTGATGGTGGAGAAATCGACTATGACGATCTGATCATCGCAACTGGTACGCGGGCGAGGGAAATCAACATTCCTGGTGCAAATCTGGAAGGTGTTGCTTACCTGCGGACAGTCGATGACGCTCTTGCGCTTCAGGCCATGGCTGAGAAAGCTAAGTCAGTCGCGGTTATTGGTGGCGGCTACATTGGCATGGAGACCGCCGCAAGCCTCAGAAAAATGGGCTGTGAAGTAACTGTCTTCGAATTCTTGGACCGCGTCATGGCACGTGGTGTTGCGCCGCAAGTCTCTGACTTCTTTACAAAGGTACACAAAGACAAAGGCGTCGACATTCAGGTCTCTACTGGTGTTACTGCCTTCAAAGGTGAGGATCGTGTAGAAGCAGTTGTGACCTCCAAAGGGGAATCCGTACCTGTCGATCTTGTCATTGTCGGTATCGGCGCGGTTGCCAACGATGAGCTAGCCAGAGAAGCTGGAATAGCCTGCGAGAACGGTATCATAGTCGACGAGTTCAGTCGAAGCTCAGACGAGCATGTTTATGCCGTTGGAGACGTCGCATTCACTGATAACCTTAGCCTTGGTTTTGGAACACGTCTTGAGTCAGTCCATAATGCCATCGCACAGTCAAAAGCCGCAGCCAGCGCTGTTGTAGGACAGTCGAAGGCTTACAACGAAGTGCCATGGTTCTGGACACAGCAATATGATTACCGCCTACAGATGGCAGGCGTTCCGATGGATGATGATGACTTTGTTTTGCGCGGTTCGATGGAAGAAGGCAAGTTCGCAGTCTTTGCCCTAAGAGATGGTATCTTGAAGGCAGTCAACGCCTGTAACTCTGCTCAGGAATATGTCGT
>CAJQQJ010000196.1 GCA_905480445.1 uncultured Alphaproteobacteria bacterium
CTGGAAAGCGCCGTTACGAGTGGGCCAGGGCCTTTGCCTTCCGTATTTGTAGCAAGAACCAAAACAGAGATCGTGGGTTCTTCATCAAGCAAGTTAAGCAACTCTTCGCGGCGTTCGCCTTCTCTCAAAAACAAGACCGGCATAATGTCTGAGAGCTCTTGGGCCAGAGCGCCAAATTTTTGCAAAAGAACTTCAGCTTCTTCGCGAGCTTCTTCTTGCATTAAATTACCCACGGACAGCCAGTGTTGGAAGTCTGAAGGTTCAACCACATAGAGTAGGGCCACACGGCCATTGGTTTTCTTAGCCCTTTTAGCAGCAAAGTGCAGAGCAACGTTCATCTCTTCTGAGTCGTCAACGACAACCAAGAATATACGTTCGCTACCAAGAGAGGCACTATCGCTGCTTTCAGCAGACTTGCTATTTTCGTCCGTCGTCACGCTAAATCCTTTTTCTACGAGCGGCGGAATGCAAAGTAAGATGCATATCCGGCAACGATGGCGATGATAACACAAATTATACCATAAAGGGCAGGAGAACGGTGTGCAAAATCGTAAATCCAAGCACCCAAGCCAGCTTTTCGAACGATGAGAGGCATGCTTTGGGCACCAATGAACCGGTTATTCTTTACTGTATAGAAGCCAACTGTGTAGGTGCCTGTCGGCACATTTGCAGGCAAATGTAGATCGGTACGAAACAGTTGATCGCTCAACATAGTAACGCTTCCTATGTCACTTCTGTATAGTTTAGCGGCCGCCATATTGCGAATCAAAGCCTGCTGCCACTCTTGCTCCAAATTGGGCGAAAACCTAGAGTAGGCACTTGCTAGCGCCAAGTTATCAATACCGATTTCTGAGCTTTCAAGCTCTAGAGTAGAAGCAATGTCTTCAAGCGGTCTGGTTGCGAAAGCCGCGTAAAAGGCGGGTGCACTTTTGAACAGTGCTGAGTTCGAATTGATCCAAACGCCGGCAATGCGCTCCTTCTTGCGTATGCGAATAGAGTCTTTCGGACCTGTGACAGTTACAATGACGTCCTTTTCTTTGCTGTCTATGGGATCGATTGCGCCAAACAGCAAAACATCGGTACCGCTAAAACCGGTCGTAATCGGAACCAGCCTTTTACTGAGGTCTGCGACAACGTCGGCAGCAAAAGTTTTGTGTGGTGCAAATGCAATTGTAATCGCTAGAACGGCCAAAAGGCCTGTTAGTTTTGTTAAGAGTCCAAACTTCATGATCAATGTCCTCCCTGACCGAGAGAGAAGAGATCCGAAGGTTGGATCACCAAATCTAAACCAAGTTTGATACACACGCCTAATACCATCAGGGCTAGGAGAATTCGCAATTGCTCGGCTTTCAGTTTAGAGCCGACACGGGCACCGAGTTGGGCACCGATAACGCCACCAATCAAGAGCAAGAGACCCAAAACAATATCGACCGTTTGGTTTGTATAGGCCTGTTGAATTGTGACGTTTATCATCACGAAAATGATCTGGAACAGAGAGGTTCCGACAACAACAACTGTTGGCATACCGAGCAAATAAATCATCGCGGGCACGAGAACAAACCCGCCGCCAACACCCATGATTGCTGCGATCACACCGACAAAGAAGCCGATGAACAAAGGCAAAAGGGCTGAAATGTAAAGCTTTGACTTCCGGAAGCGCATTTTGAACGGCAGGCCGTGGATCCAAGTGTGCGTGTGCAGCTTTTTTCGTTTGCCGCCAGCATTTTTTTGTTTGCGCCAAGCGTTGATTGATTCGATCAACATCAGGCCGCCGATAATGCCAAGGAAAACGACGTAGCAAAGCTTAATAACCAGATCGACTTGGCCAAGGCTTTTCAAAATGGAGAACAGTTGGACGCCTGCCGTGGAACCCAAGAAGCCACCAATGGTGAGAATGAGTCCCATACGAATGTCGACATTGCCGCGTTGCCAGTGTGCCAAGACACCTGACACAGAAGAAGCAACAATCTGATTGGCCTCTGTGCTGACTGCTACGGCGGGAGGGATGCCAATGAAAAACAAAATGGGTGTCATCAAGAAGCCACCACCAACGCCAAACATGCCCGAAAGTATGCCCACGGCTGCACCCAGGCCAATAATCAAAACAAAATTGACGGACATTTCGGCTATGGGCAGGTAGATTTGCATGTGGCTTAGTTTCTGGCCTCTAGGGGTTGATGATCATGGTCTTAAGAAGCCAACGATATCTTGAACTTCGTGTAGGATAGGCTCTGCGATCGCCGCAGCTCTCTCAGCACCATTCTTCAAAACGGTGTCAACGTGGGATTCATCCGCCATCAAACGCTTCATTTCAGTCCCTATAGGACCAAGACGTTCGACAGAGATGTCAGTTAGCGCTTTTTTGAATTCTGAGAAGGGCTGGCCGCCGTATTCTTTGACCGTTTCCTTTGTCGACTGATTAGCAAGCGTCGAGTAGATTCCGATCAAATTGACCGCTTCTGGGCGCTCGGTTTTAACGGAGGCTAACAGCTCGTTGTTATCATCCAGATCTTCGAGGCCTGGTATGGGCTCTGGGTCAGTTTTTGCCTTGCGGATTTTTTGCTGAAGCTCGTCTGGGCCGTCCATCAAACTGATGCGGCTGTATTCCGACGGATCAGACTTGCTCATTTTCTTAGAGCCGTCACGAAGGCTCATGACACGTGTTGAGGTGCCAAGGATAAGCGGTTCCGTCATCGGGAAGTAATCAACACCGAAATCGTTGTTGAACTTCTGCGCGATATCTCTTGTCAGTTCTAGGTGTTGCTTTTGGTCTTCGCCGACAGGCACGTGGGTCGCCTTGTAAACTAAAATGTCGGCTGCCATCAGATTTGGATAGGCATAAAGGCCGGTCGATGCATTCTCGCGGTTCTTGCCAGCCTTGTCTTTGAACTGCGTCATGCGATTGAGCCAGCCCAGTCGCGACACACAGTTAAAGATCCAAGCTAGATTGGCATGTGCGCTAACTTGGCTTTGGTTAAAAATGATTGATTTCGTGGGGTCGATACCAGCGGCTAAAAAAGCAGCGGCGATTTCACGCGTGTTGGCTTTCAGTACTTTTGGATCTTGCCAAACAGTGATCGCATGCAGATCAACGACGCAGTAAATTGCTTCGAACTCGTGCTGCAAATTAACAAAGTTGCGGATAGCTCCTAGGTAGTTGCCCAGGTGCAGGTTGCCCGTTGGTTGCACGCCAGAAAAAATGCGCCCTTTGTTCGTCATAGCCTTGCCAAAAATAGATGCTGAAACCTGTAATAAAGTTTTGGGCTTATGCGCCTTTAGTTTTCTGTGGTCAAGGGTGGCCGACGGCTTCGCGCGGCTAATTTCAAACCAATTTTCTGAACCTGGATTCCGATCACATGAATTGGCGTGAATTAGCTCTTTTTGGCGAGTTGACGCTTCAACCCTCTTAGCGAAGTTGTTTTAGTCACAACTGCCAAGAGGAAGAAACAAATTAGACCTGTTGATACTAATCCGACCAGTGCCATGATCTTCGTTACGGCGTCGCCATTCAGCCAAGATTGAAACCAGGGTAGAAGGAGAAAAAGCAAGCAGGCCATCGCAAAACTGCAAAGTGCAAGCTTTGATGTTTGAACCAAAAGCTGCTTGTTCCACCACCAAAGCCCGCGTTTTCGCAGACCAAACGCCAGGAGAGCCGCATTAACCCAACCGGCAATGGATGTAGCCAAAGCAATACCAACAAAACCCCAATAGTAACCAAGAACAAGTGCCAGTATCAAATTGAGCCCAATAGTCCACAGCGCGTAATACATTGGTGTCTTTGTATTCTGTTGCGCAAAGAAGCCAGGAGCCAACACCTTCGCGAGTACGAAGCTAGGCAAACCAATGGCGTAGGCCATTAACGCCGCCGCTGTTGAAGTGGATGAGCTTCGATCGAAAGCGCCACGCTCAAAAAGCCCAATGACCACTGGTTCGGCGATAACAAAGAGTGCGGCGGTCGCTGGCAGGGTGAAAAGCAATGCCAGCTCTAGCCCCGAATTCATCAAGTCGTTGGCTTGTTCCTTGCTATCACTACGGAATAGCGATGATAATTGCGGAAGTAAAACAACACCCAACGCAACGCCTACTAGCCCTAGCGGTAATTGATAAACCCGATCAGCAAAATAGAGGTATGAGGCAGCGCCGGATTGTAGGGATGCGATGGCCGAACCAACGACAAGGTTGAGTTGTTGAGCGCCACCCGTCACTAGACCAGGACCGATCAAACGGAACAGCTTCTTGACCGCCTCATCTGCTTTGGGCTTCACCAATGCGAGTTTGACCGGAATGCGTCTGACAGCGACGAACACCAACAAACACTGAGCCACTCCTGCAACCGCTACTGCGTAAGCCAGCACGTAAATAGAGGCGTAAATGAAAGGAATGACGATCAGCAGCGCTACCAAGAAAATCAGATTTAGAACCACCGGAGCACCCGCCGCGACGGCGAACTTTCTATGGCTGTTAAGAATTCCGCTGAGATGAGCGGTTAAGGCCATGAAGATGAGATAGACGAACATTATTCGGCTCAGGCTGACGGTTAGATCAAACTTGCCTTGATCACCGACAAACCCTGGCGCGATCAACTGAACAACAAATGGCATGAAAATGATTGCTAGGAGAGATAACAAAGCCAAAAAAGCCGCCAAAACCATTGAGCTTCGATTGGCGAACAGCGTTGCTTCTTTCTGTCCCTTGTCAGCGAGTGTTGATGCATAGATTGGAACAAAAGCAGCCGTGTAGGCACCCTCAGCAAACAACCGCCTGAAAAGGTTAGGCAAGCGGAAGGCCATAACGAAAGCATCAGCTGAAGTAGAAGTACCAAAGAAATTTGCGATCGTAATATCCCGCAAAAACCCTAGAATTCGGCTTACGCCCGTTAAAGCTCCTACAGTTAGAAAGGCCTTAAGTATCACTTTGTATTATCCAGTGGTCTGCGCAAGCGCTTTAAGAATAGCGGCCTTGATCTCTTCAAGGCGTTCGTTATCGCGAATCTTTACGCCTTCTGTGTCGCCAACGTAGAAAGAATCAACAAATCTTGTGCCAAAATTCGTGATCTTGGCGGAAGAAACAGTCAGATCCATAGCGTGAAGGGTGCTTGTGATGGCGTAGAGCACACCAGGTCTATCGCGACCAGACACCTCAACTACGGTGTGGCTACGACTGGACTTGTTGTCAAAAAGAACTCCGGCGGTAACACGAAAGACATCCATACGCCGCGGCAGGTGAGATCGACGTCCATGCAATTTTTCCAGTGCTTGTTCTCCGCCAAACAAAACCTTCTGCATTGTATTTTCCAACAAGTGCAGCTGTTCTGGCCTATCAAAAGAACCACCATAAGCGTCTCTAATGACAAAGGTATCAAGCGCCATACTGTTTTTCAAAGTATGGATTCGTGCACTATCTATGGTGCCGCCAGCCAAGGCTATGGAGCCCGCTAATTTCGCGAACAGTCCGGGTTGGTCGGCTGTATAAACCGTGACTTTTGTATAAGCCCGGTCTTGGTTCATTCTGAAATCGACCTTAACCTTTTGACCGTCTCCTGATTTAATCAGCTCCGCATGGGCTGCTAAAGAAGGTATTTCATAGGCAAGCCAATAACCGTCATAGCCCAGGGCTACGTGACTTTTTACTTCCTCGGCGGACCAAGTGGTTAGTTCTTCGCGCAGTTGCGTAAGCCTGTCTTTAACCAACATGGCTCGCGCCTCTCCGGTTAACCCACCATTGAGTGAGAGCTCTGTCTTTCTATGGATTTCACGAAGCAATGAGACTTTCCAGCCATTCCAAACACCTGGACCAACAGCTCTGATGTCGGCGCCAGTCAAAATGTGCAACAATCGCAAACGTTCCACTGACTGAACCAGCTCTGCGAAGTTCTCGACCGTCTGAGGATCGTCCAGGTCGCGGTTGAAGGCAACCTTACTCATTTGCAAATGATTGAGAATGAGCCAGGAAACCGTGTCTGTTTCTTGATGCGACAGGCCAAACCGCGGGCAAAGTCGTTTGGCGACTTCTGCGCCTAAAATCGAATGATCACCCCCTCGACCCTTGGCAATGTCATGTAGGAAAACGGCCACATAAAGAGCACGGCGCGACAAAATGAGAGGGAATAGCTTGGCCGATAGTGGGCTTTCGTTGTCCAAAGTGCCGTGCTCTATCCGATGGAGATTGTCGACGGCAAAGATTGTGTGCTCATCAACCGTATAATGGTGATAGCGATCAAACTGCATCTGACCAATCACTCTGGCGAAGTCAGGGATAAAGCGTCCCAAGACACCTGCTTCACTCATTCGGCGTAGCGTTTTAGCCGGATCCTTCTTTGAACAAAGCATGGAAAGGAACAGCGCGTTAGCTTCTGCGTTAGTTTGAAACTCTCTGTCGATGCGGCGGATGTTTTGGGTAATCACCCGCAAAGCTCTTGGGTGAATAGACATGGAGTTTTTCTGTGCTACGGCAAAGATCTTCAGCAAGTTAATGGGATTTTCACTGACATCTTTGGCATGACGTAAAGAAAGCCTGCCATTGTCAATGGGGAAGCCTTCTACAGATTTACGACCCAACAGCCGCCGAGGTAACTCTGTGAGGCTGCTGGTGGTTTGGTCAGCTTCAAGGGCAGCAATCAAAATCCGTGTGAAATCTCCGACATCTTTTGCGACCAGGAAATAACGCTTCATCAAACGTTCCACAGCCAGGGTGCCAGCATGGTCTTTGTACTGCATCCGCTGCGCTACTTCTTCTTGCAGATCGAAAGTCAGGCGTTCCTCGGCGCGTCTGGCGACGTAGTGAAGATGAAATCTGAGTGTCCAAAGAAATATTTCGGCTTTTTTGAACTGTGCGCCTTGCGCGAGGGTGAAAACGCCGTGTTTTACTAAAAGTTCTCTGTCTGGACCACCGTACAAGTAACGCGCTATCCAAAAAAGCGTTTGCAGATCTCTCAATCCACCTTTGCCCTCTTTAATATTGGGCTCCAGCGAGTATCGGCTTATGCCAGTTTTTTCATGGCGCAAGGCTCTTTCGCCCAATTTACCTTCGATAAAAATTGAGGCTTTGCGTGGAGCGTTGGCCGAGCGGAATTTCTTTTTCAGCTGAGTATAGTGACCTTCGGAACCTGCTATACGGCGGGCCTCAAGTAGGGAGGTTTTTACTGTTAGGTCAGCTTCGGCATATTCGATGCACTCAGCCACAGTTCTAGTGGATTGACCAACTTTGAAACCACAGTCCCATAGCAGATAGAGCATAAACTCTATGGCTTCCGCCGTTTCTTTTAATGCTTTTCGTTTGACGAGAAACAACAAGTCTAGATCAGAAAAAGGGGCGAGTTGACCGCGCCCATATCCGCCAACTGCTACTAATGTCAGTTGTTGCTGTCCAGGAACTTCAAAACGCGATTCTGCATAGGAAAACAAAGTAGTCAGAAGCTGATCTGTAAAACCTGAGAGAAGTTCAGCCGCTTCAAGTCCATGAAGTCCGCTTTCATCTAAGGCGGCTTTCACATGATCTCTAGCCTCTCGGTCAGCAGATTTGACCAACAAAAGAATTTGAGCCTGTGGTAAGGCTTTCACGAGATCAGTTTTCAGTTTTCTAGCAATTACATCCAGGTGATTCAAAACCGCTGTTGAACTGCTCATCAATCAGCCTCCGCCATCAAGGCGCGAAGCTGATACAGCGATTCCAAGGCTTCTCTAGGTGAGAGGTCATCTGGATTGACAGCCTTTAGCGCTGTTTCAAGAGTTTTCAAATGTTCAGGTATTTTAGCAGGAGGCGGGGCGGTGTTTTGGACCTGAAACAGAGGCAAGTCATTGGCGAGCAATGAAATCGTTGAGGCTTCATCCCCTTTTTCAAGTTTTTCCAAAATTTCGTTAGCACGATTAACAGTGTTTGATGGAAGCCCCGCCAATTTGGCGACATGTATACCATAAGACCTATCTGCCGTGCCATCGACTACTTCATGCATAAAGATAATCTGATCCTGCCACTCCTTTATCTTCATCGTGTGGCAAGACAGGGCTGCTTGTTTTTCAGCCAGAGCCGTTAGTTCATGATAATGTGTGGCGAACAACGATCGGGAATGATTAACTTCAAGCAAGCTTTCGACAGTGGCCCAGGCGATTGAAAGCCCGTCAAAAGTCGCAGTTCCTCTGCCAATTTCGTCCAGAATAACAAAGGACCGTTCCGTCGCTTGGTTAAGGATAATGGCTGTTTCAACCATCTCCACCATGAAAGTTGATCGCCCTTTTGCTAAATCATCCGCAGCCCCGACACGGGAGAAGAGTCGGTCGACAACACCAATATGGGCCTTGGTTGCAGGTACATAGGATCCGATCTGTGCGAGAACAACAATAAGCGCGTTTTGCCTAAGGAAAGTTGACTTACCAGCCATGTTTGGACCGGTTAGCAGCCACATGCGAGCATCGCTGTTAAGATGGCAGTCATTAGCGATAAATGTTTCAGGCTGCCCTTCGTCCTGTTGCACGACTGCTTGTTCGACAACTGGGTGCTTACCCGCAGTAATTGATAGTTCTAAGCTATCGTCAACGATCGGGCGGCACCAGCCCCGGCTTTCCGACAACTCGGCCTGCGAGCAAAAGAGGTCGATTACGGCTAAAGCTTCGGCGGCGGTGGCGACCTGTTCGCCAGCGTCCAAGATTTCCTGCCGCAGTAATTCGAAGAATTCAAGTTCTAGGGTGACGGCTTTATCACCCGCAGTGGCTACTTTGCTGTCGAGCTCATTGAGCTCAACTGTTGTAAAACGAATGGCATTGGCTAGAGTTTGGCGATGAATGAAAGTTGAATCAGCTTCAATAGGAATTTTGTCAGCCTGACCCGCAGAAATTTCTATGAAGTAACCAAGGACATTGTTGTGTTTGATCTTCAGCGTGGAAACGTTGGTTTCTTCGCGGTATTTCTGCTGAAGTGCCGCGATCAGTTGACGACTATGGCTTTTTAGCCCTCTTAATTCATCGAGATCGGGATCGAAGTTTTCGGCGATGAAACCGCCGTCGCGAGCAAGCAAAGGCAAGTCTTCGGCGAGGGCAAAATTCAGTCGGTCAATTTGTGAACGATTGTGACCAAGTTGCTCTTTCGCTTTTGTTAAAAGAGGCGGCAACAGAGCATCGTCGGCCAATAGATTGGCCAGCTCGTCAGCAATCTCCAGCCCTTTCCCAATGGCCGCTAGATCGCGTGGACCGCCGCGGCCAAGGCTGAGGCGAGACAGCGAGCGCGCAATGTCTCCTGACCCCTTTAGTTTGGCCCTCAAATCCTGGCGAAGGCCGTTTTCGTTCAGCAGGTATTGTACGGCGTCAAGCCGTGCATTGATCTGATCTGGCCTTGTAAGGGGTGAAGATAGGTAAGCGGCCAGTAGTCGGGCGCCGGGCCCAGTAACTGTTTGGTCGATTATTGAGAGCAAAGAACCGCGACGTTCGCCCGAAATGGTGAGTACCAATTCTAGGTTCCGTCTTGTGGCGGCGTCTATTTCCATCAGATCGCCGGCGCTTGGTCGACGCAGCGCCGCAACTCTTGGAACTTTACCCTTTTGCGTAAGCTCAACGTAATCCAGCAACGCACCTGCGGCTGCTAACTCTGCTCGTGAGAAATCACCAAAGGCATCCATTGCATTCACGCCGTAGAGTGTTTTTAGCCGTTTGATAGCATTTTGGCTGTCGAAACGTGCGCTAGGTTGCGGTGTTAGGATTGCACGGTGATTTCTGAAGGTCTCAAAGAATTCTGGCTTCTCGATCAGCTTGTCGGGAACAATGAATTCTTTGGGGTTAATACGTGACAGTTGAGATTCCACCTGTGCTGCATTGATACCCAATACAAAGAACTGACCGGTAGAAAGATCCATCCAGGAAATAGCAAAATTGTTCTGGACGGCGCTCAAGCATCCCAAAAAATTGTTGCTGTCGGCGTCGAGCAAGGAATCTTCAGTCAGTGTTCCAGCTGTGACGATCCTTGTTACGTCTCTACGGACGATGGCCTTATAGCCTCTTTTTTTGCCTCAGCAGGATCTTCCATCTGATCGCAGATGGCAACCTTGTGTCCCCCACGAATGAGACGAGCTAGATAGACTTCAGCGGCATGAAAAGGCACCCCGCACATCGGAATTGGTTCACCTTTGTACAAGCCTCTTTGAGTTAAGGTAATGTTTAGTGTCTGTGCGGCCTTGACCGCATCGTCGAAAAACAACTCATAGAAATCGCCCATTCTAAAGAAGAGCAAGCAATCAGGATGGCTTTCCTTAAGCGTCATGAACTGTTGCATCATGGGCGTTAAGGGTGTTTCTTTAACCGCTGGTTTGTTTTCTGTGTCTGCTGAAGCCATAGTGCTGGAGAATAGCGGCTTCAGTTGTTGATTGCCACCAAGCAATTTGAAAAATCTGCGCCTTTATGCAGCAGTCGTTCCGGCTATTTTTCGAAGAATGGAAAGTTTAATAAAATCGCTGGCTTTTCGATCAATTTGCTTCACAAAAGTCAGTTAAGACTTCTCGCCTGAGAGTTTTTGTTCAATAAAGCTGGTCCAACGTCGACATCAGAGGTCACCTATGCCCGCCAATAATACTAAGATCACCGAAAAAGAAGCGCTGCACCTCCATTCCAGTGGCAGACCTGGAAAGTTAGAGATTGCTCCGACGAAACCTCTAACAACACAGCGCGACCTCTCGCTTGCCTATTCGCCCGGTGTGGCGGTTCCCTGTTTGAAGATCCAAGAAAACCCCGACACAGCTTACGACTATACAGCTAAAGGAAACCTGGTAGCGGTCATTTCTAACGGTACAGCAGTTCTAGGGCTTGGCAATCTGGGTGCGCTGGCTTCAAAGCCGGTTATGGAAGGCAAGGCGGTTCTTTTCAAACGCTTCGCCGATATCGATGGTATCGACATTGAGCTTGCTACAGAAGACGTTGATCGTTTCGTTGACGCCGTTAGACTTATGGCCCCGACCTTTGGCGGCATCAATCTAGAAGACATCAAGGCGCCTGAGTGTTTCATGATTGAGCAAATTTTGCGTGAAGAGCTCGATATTCCGGTCATGCACGATGATCAGCATGGCACGGCCATTATTTCTGCTGCTGGACTCTTGAACGCTGTTTATCTTTCTGGTCGCACACTGGAAAATACCAATCTTGTCATCAACGGCGCTGGTTCAGCCGCGATTGCTTGCGCGGAACTCCTTCGCGCATTGGGCATGCCTGCGAAAAACATTGTTATGTGTGACACCAAAGGAGTCATCTATAAAGGCCGCCAAGAAGGCATGAACCAGTGGAAGTCGGCCAACGCCGTTGAAACGGAATCTCGCACCTTGGCTGAAGCTCTAGTCGGCGCCGATGCTTTCTTTGGACTTTCTGTTAAAGGAGCTATGTCCCAGGAAATGGCGCTTTCCATGGCTGATCAACCAATCATTTTTGCCATGGCCAACCCAGATCCAGAAATATCACCAGAGGATGTGCTGGCCGTGCGTGATGACGCATTGATCGCCACAGGCCGTTCTGACTATCCAAACCAAGTGAACAATGTCCTTGGTTTTCCCTATATCTTCCGCGGAGCCTTGGATGTTCGCGCGAGCACCATCAATGAAGCGATGAAGATCGCTGCAACAAAGGCTATTGCTGAGTTAGCGAGAGAAGATGTGCCTGATGAAGTGGGGGAGGCCTACGGCCGCCGTCTGCGGTTTGGTAAAGAATATTTGATCCCGGCCCCGTTCGATCCAAGACTGATTGTTGCGGTGCCAAAGGCTGTTGCGCAAGCAGCCATGGATACAGGCGTAGCACGCCGACCTATCGCGGACATGGAGAACTATGAGACCCAGTTAGCGTCAAGATTGGATCCGACCAGTTCAAGTCTGCAGAAAATTTTTGACCGAGTGCGTTCCAGACCAAAGAAAATCGTCTTTGCCGAAGGTGAAGAAGAAAGAGCAATCAGAGCGGCAGTGGCAATTCACAACGCCGGCTTGGGCCATCCGATCTTGGTTGGTCGCGAAAACAAAATTCAAGAGCAGATGGAATCTCTTGGCATTGAGGCCGATTTCCTCGAAATTCGCAATGCCAAGCTTACCCAGGAAGCAAACCAGCGTTACGCGGATTTCCTTTTCTCCCGTCAACAGCGCCGTGGTCTTTTAATGCGTGATTGCACTTTGCTGATTAACCGTGACCGTAACATCTACGCTGGTGCCATGGTCGCGCTTGATGAAGCTGACATGATGGTCACTGGTCTTACGCGTTCGTTCAGCGCCAACTATGCCGATCTTCGCAAAGTGTTCGATCATGAGCAAGGTAAGCGGGCTTTCGGTTTCTCAGTTTTCATTTACCGTGGCCGAACTGTCTTTCTGGCGGATACAACTGTGCACGAGCGCCCATCAGCGGCTGAACTGGTGGAAATAGCGAAGCAAACGGCAGCTGTTGCAAGAACTTTGGGTCATGAACCGCGTGTCGCCTTTCTATCCTATTCGACTTTCGGTAATCCTTTACGCCCCTTTGCAGCATCAAGCCGTGAAGCGGTCGAACTCATGGACAGTCAAATGATTGATTTTGAGTACGATGGCGAAATGCAGGTTAACGTCGCTCTCGATTACGAGCACATGAAAGCGAACTATCCGTTCTGCAAACTCTCTGGCCCGGCGAACATTTTGGTCATGCCTGGCCTACATGCGGCTAACATTTCAGCCAAGTTGCTTCAGGAGTTCTCGGGCGGTACGGTTATTGGTCCTATTCTGAACGGCATGGAAAAGTCCGTCCAGATTGTTCAGATGAATGCGACGGTCAACGATATTGTCAACACTGTTGGTATCGGTGCACACAGCAATCTTTAAGAGGCCGAAGACTTAGTTTTGCAACAGAGGTTTAGCAAGCTCGGCCAGTGATACCTCTGGTCGGGCACCAAAGTGACTGATGATTTCAGCAGCTGCTAGTGAGGCGATCTTACCACAAAGTTCTAAGTCATAACCTTGTGTGTAACCGTATAGAAAGCCAGCTGCGTAAAGATCGCCGGCGCCAGTTGTGTCGACGATTTTTTCAACCGGTGCAGCTTTGATTCTGATTGTTTCGTCACCAGCGATGATGATCGAGCCATTTTCGCTGCATGTTATCGCCGTCAACTCACAATTTTCACGAACGCAAGCGATGGCATCTTCGAGATTGTTTGTTTGATAAAGCGAACAGATCTCTGCTTCATTAGCAAACAAAATGTCAATTTGATTGGTAACCAAATCGCTGAATTCAGAGCGAAAACGTTCAACACAAAATGAATCAGAAAGTGTCAGCGATGCCTTGCGACCGGCTGCATGGCAAATATCAATAGCTTTGATGAAAGCCTCTTTAGCCGCCGGTGCGTCCCACAGATAGCCTTCCATATAGGTTACCTTTGCAGCGGAAATATCGCCAGAGGTTACGTCTTCAGGGCTGAGAGTCGTGCAAGCACCAAGGTAGGTGTTCATCGTTCTTTGTGAGTCGGGCGTAACGTAAATCAAACAGCGCGCTGTTGATAATTCGCCTTTGGATCTCTCCGTCCGGAAAGCCACTTTCTGGTCTCGAATGTCTTTTGCGAAAACGTCGCCTAAGCTGTCATTTGAAACTTTGCCGATATAGTGGGCCTGACCGCCGAGAGAGGCAATACCAACAGCTGTGTTTGCCGCAGATCCACCTGAGGATTCCAGACCGATATGCATAGCAGCATACAACTCGTCAGCTCTTGCTGAATCGATGAGTGTCATGGACCCTTTGGTCATGCCAGACTTCGAGAATTCGGATTCGTCGACTTGTGTCAAAACATCCACAATCGCGTTGCCGATGCATACAACGTCACTTTGATTAGAATTCACGCTTGATCCCTAAGTCTTACAATCGAGTGAGGCCGCACTATAAGAAAAGCCCTTTTGCCTGCAAGAACAAAGAAGGCGCTCAAGCAAAATTCTTGGGGATTGTTGCCGAGAGATTCCATAGAACCCGATTTAGCCGTGCAATTTGGGGAATTAGACTCTCAAATTCGATAGTTTTTGCCGATTCGGCAAAGAAGCATTTTGCAACTTAACCAAAATGTGTAAGATGTTGCCAGGCAAAGCCGATGCTTTTGACGGTGGTCGTTATTGAGATCACCAAAAGGCCACCATTAAAGCTTAGCTTTTATTTAGATTAATTGATTTAGCTTTTTGCGCTATTTTATTCGAAGAGAGGTTAGAGAATGTTCACCAAGCGCGGTTCCAGCGGGGCAAGTGACAATAACAGCGATACAGCAGGTGATTTGAGATCTAGAGCGGCGGTACCTCCGGCCTCTGGAGCGGCTCCATTGCCACCAAGACAACCAGCACCACCGCAACCTGCGCCGCGTCCTGACGCGCCAGCAAGACGGGCACCTGAGCCACCTCAACCA
>CAJQQJ010000197.1 GCA_905480445.1 uncultured Alphaproteobacteria bacterium
CTCAACAAGTGCTATTGCACGTTCCCGCAGTTCCGCTGGATGAACTCTTCCCATAAACTCTCTCCTTCAAGCATGAAGAAAGAGAATCACATTTCTTGCTAAAAGGGAATCCCGAATCTGTATTCAGACAACACGCTCTAGATGGCCGGTCTCGTCTTGAAGCCGCACAGGTGGGTTTGATGGACCGGCAAACTTTGCGCGATTGGGTACACCGGTTCAATGAAGAAGGCCCTGAAGGTTTGATCAACCGTCGCGGTGGCGGTGGTCGCTCGAAATTAAGTGCCGAGCAGCAGCGCCAACTTGCTGGCCTTGTTGAAACCGGTCCAGGCGATCTTGTGCCTGGTCTCGTGCGTTGGCGCTGTGTTGACTTGGTGGCTGTCATCAAAGAGCGCTTTGGCGTTGATTACCATCCCTCAACTGTCGCACGGATATTGAATGAATTGGGCTATTCCCACATTTCTGGGCGCCCTCAACACCCCAAACAGGATGAGCAAGTCATTGAAGCTTTTAAAAAAACTTCCCCCAGAAGCTGAAGGACAGCCTCAAAGATGTGGTTCCTGGCACCCCGGTGGAGATTTGGTTTCAGGATGAAGCTCGGGTTGGCCAGAAGAACGGTCAAGTCTATCAGTGGGCAAAGAAGGGCAGTCGACCACGCCAACCAAAAGACCAGCGCTATGCCTCATGCTACATCTTTGGCGCTGTTTGTCCGGCACGCGATAAAGGGGCGGCTTTAGTCTTACCCTATGCAGACAGCTTTGCCATGCAATGTCACCTCGATGAGATCAGCAAAAATGTCACAACTGGCGCACATGGCGTCGTTGTGATGGATGGCGCTGGATGGCATAAAGCCCATGACCTGACCATTCCAGACAATCTCTCAACCCTGTTCATTCCTCCCTATTCACCCGAACTCAACCCCATCGAGAACATTTGGCAATTCATCCGCCAGAACTACCTCTCAAACAGGCTGTTTGAAACGTATGATGACATCATTGATGCCTGCTGTGAGGCATGGAACAAACTGACCACAGAAACAAACAGAATTGCGTCAATCGCGTCCAGAAAATGGGCCAATAACAGTCAGTCGTCATGAGAGTTGGTATTACCTATAAAAAAACGGCTCACGCCAGTGAACAAGAGCGACCAGACGTGCGTACTTCTCGCAGCCGATGGCGCAAACGTCAGGATTGGTTGATACAGCGGTTGCATTTGTTGGGCAGGATCGTGTTCATTGATGAAGCCGGGTTGAATACTAAGAGGGCTCGGCTTCGGGGTCGCTCATCAAAAAGTCAACGGCTGGTTGCTTCAATTCCACATGGCCACTGGAAGACCATGACCTTCATTGCAGGACTACGCCACGATGGTATGACGGCACCCTGGGTACTGTACGGCCCAATGGATGGACCAGCCTTCGTCACTTATATCAAGGCCCAACTCGCTCCGACTTTGCGAAAGGGTGATGTTGTCGTGATGGATAATTTGCCTGCCCACAAGGTCGCTGCCGCCAGAGCCCTAATCAAAGAGCGGGGCATTGCTTCTTTTTCTGCCGCCATACTCGCCAGATTTCAACCCAATCGAACTCGCCTTTTCAAAACTCAAAGCACACATGAAACGGATAGCGCCCAGGACTGTAGAAGCTGCATGGAAAAGTGCAGGAGAAGTCCTCAACTTATTCTCAAAGCAAGAATGCGCCAATTTCTTCGCCGCTAGCGGATATGGACCAGAATAAACCGAAAACGCTCTAGATCGAATTGTCGGCGTGTTCGTTGACTTGAAAACTTTTTCTAAAGAGTGTCTCGGACGAAAAAAGTTCTTCAAGAATAACTGTCTAAAGGTGATTATATGATCGCCAATCCATCGGAAAGGTTATAGTTGTCCACATAGAACAAAATTTCCGTCATGCCGGGAGCATAGATCACAACGTCAGCACCCGATTTCATGAAGATGATGTCAGCCGGGTTTTCAACGACGTCAATCGTGTCACCTTCAGCGTAGTTATAGTCCATGATGTAATCAGTGGATTCCCCGTGCACGGTTCTGACGAAACTGTCTGCCCCGGCACCGCCCCAAAGGGTGTCTGACCCGGCAAATCCATATAGGGCATCATTTCCGGTACCACCGTAAAGAGTGTCGTCATCAAACTGCCCAAACAGAAAATCATTATCAGCATCGCCGTACAGGGTGTCATTGCCTGACCAACCGAAAATCACGTCATTGCCGCCATTACCATTGACGACATTGTCGCCGTCCGACATGCCGATTGTATCAGCCTGCTCACCAGCCCAAATGTTCTCGATTCCAGTGAACGTATCAAAACCAATCGGCTCGCCTGCATAGACGTTACCACTATCAGCTGTCAGGAATTGCAACGTCATCCCTCCACTCGCCCCGACAAAGCTCAGAGTATCAACGCCCGCACCACCATGGATGGCGTCAGCACCACCACCACCAATCAGTACATCATCACCTTCACCGCCATAGAGAGTATCAATGCCTCCACGGCCGTTCAAAACGTCATGGCCATCATTGCCGTTGAGAGTGTTATTCGCACTGTTACCAGTTATTCCGTCGTTTCCGCTTCCTCCGGAAGCATTTTCAATCACAACGCCATTTGCAATTGTAAAACCGCCCAGAATACCGGCAACATGGGAGACCACCCCGCCACCTGTTGCAGAATAATCAAGTGTTGCAGCGGATAGGTTGATGGTAGCATTCCCGCTACCGTTGTATGTGATTTCATCAACACCACCAGAGTCCCAAATTGCCTGGTAACCGATACCTGCTGAGTTGATAGTTTGCATAACATAAGTGGTTGCACCGGCACCAGTTGCTGCGTTGGCGCCATACATGGCCTGGAGAGCCGCGATATCCAGAGCTGCCAGACCCAGCGTATTGCCCCAGGATGCACTGCCAAGCAAATTACCATTTTCACTGTGCCAGCCCTCGTTATAGGACATTACGGTATACACGCCCTGATTTAAATTAAAGTCACCGTAGTCGTTAAACGGGTAATTCACCCCATCCATCACGGTTGAACCGAACCCATCGTCATGTGGATGACCAAGCCCAAGTCCGTGCATCAGTTCATGAAGGATGACTGAGAAAAAGAACCCACCGGCAGCATCATTGTTTGATGTCCATGTGGGATCATCATAAATGCCGTAAGAGTTACCAAAGCTAGCGGCCGTCGATGGGCCTTCATGATAGCCCAGGTAAGTAAAACCCGAATCACTGGTCGTGAATTCAACAAAATCAGCATTATTAACGTTAGCAACTTCAACAAAGTTGATATTTGCAATCGCCTCAATCGCATCCAGAGCTTCACGATAAGCGTCTTTTTCAAACTGCTGCCAGACGTTCGTGGTCAGGCCATATACGCCCAGACCAGTATCGAAGTGATAAGTAATTGTCGTTACGGTGTTTGGATTACCGTCCCCAAAAGCCGTTATGCCCTGAATCCCTTCCAAAGCGGACCCGGAACCTGGGCTCGCAACTGTAGAAGTCGTAACCGGAGTATTAATTGATCCTGATACGGGGTCAAGAGATTCGTTTGGCGCTTCGCAACCCCGTCCGTCTACACAACCTAAACAACTGCAAGCCATTTTCAATCCTTTCAATTTTTGACCCAGCTTGCCCTATTAATACGAAACCCGGTTTTGAATTGAACGCTTCAGGTTCGGGTTTCGGAACAGGTCAGGCTTGCAAGCCTCAATTAGTAATAGCGTCAGCTATTTTCATGTCAACTTGCGAATTGTCAATGCCGGAGTAAAATGTCAACGCCGGAGTAAAAATGTACCAGTTTTATGGTGTTGGACAGGCGTCATTATCCGCGGGGCGGGGATAATGACTTAGTTTTGTTGGGAAGTACGGCTCTGTTTGAGGCGATAGCTGTCATCTATGGACGCCCCTTTGATTGCAAGAGTTATTTTGGCGTAATGGAAGTGGGTTGCGGTCATCTATTCGGCCTGTTTGTGCAGCTTCTTAAATGCCGCTGGCCCTGATGGAATTCGTGAACTGATGCCTTGTCACCGTAACGAGCTTAACGCTCAGACAGTTTACTCAGGTTTGATCAGTTCCGGTTGTTGAAGAAATGAACATTAAAACTCGTGATTGTCTTGCAAACTTAAGAATCGGAGCAACATCGGCAAAAGCCCGGGCAGATTTTCTGCCGTTGGGGGATTCCCATTGGGCTTGATTTGTGCGAGTCACTTACTTGATGACCCAATCGCTTAGACATATCGATCTCATGGATGAAGAAGGAAACTGGATAGAACCGGAAGCAGCGCCCGGAGATTTTGGATTCTGTGTTGTTATATCGAGTAAGGACTTGGGTTTAAAAGGCAAGCTACAACCGACTAAACTGCTCCATCAGCCACTATTGTCGAAGGAAGAATTCTCATCCCTTGTTGACCAGATAAAATCTGCGTCCATTGCACATTCTGAAGTCAGATTGAGAATGATAGATTTTAGAATTGTTTCGTGAGCAATTCGCAAATTTTTAGAGCAAAGAAAACAAAGTCCAAAGGCTTCTAAATGTTAGAGAATGGACACAGTTGGTTGAGTGACAGTTTGTCTGAATTCACCAACACGCTTACAACACTGCAATGAGTCTATGAATCTCAAGAATTGCAAGAACACTTGTGCAAATTGGTTTGATTTTATTTCTGGAAATGATTTGATGATCGGACTCTTATCAAGAGCCCATGAAGCAAAACAATCCCGGTGAACGCCGCAAACAACTCGCTGTTACTTTACTGAGAGTTTCAACGGATCGGCAGTTCCAGGAAGGCGAGAGCATTGAAACCCAAAGGCGCAAAGTTGACTTTGTAGCACTAAGGGAAAACCTCGACATTGTGCGGTATTTTACGGAACACTACTCCGGCCAGAAATCTGACCGCCGCGTAATAGATGAGTTGTTTGATTTCCTGAAATCGAATGTCGACCTCAGGTACGTCATCATTGGTGATATAGACCGCTTCACGCGTGGTGGATCAGAAATCTATCTCCAACTAAAGCGGCGGCTGCGAGAACTGAATGTAGCTCTCCTCGACTCAACGGGTGTAATTCAGCCTGAACGAAACCGACTGGAACATCTCAATGTTGAGTATGACTGGGCGATAGAATCCCCCAGCCGGTACGCTGAAGTCTTCATGGCGGAGAAGGCGAAGTCTGAAGCGTCAGACATTCTAACCCGAACGATTGGACAGCAGCTACAATTGACGAGAGATGGCTTCCAGGTGAGAGGGGCAAACTACGGCTACAAGAACGCCAAAATATCAACTGAGTACGGCAAGAAAAAAACAATCATGGTGGCCGATGAAACTGAAGCCCCCTTTATTCTACAGATGTTTGAACTTCGGGCTGAAGCCGCATTAACTGATCATGAAATTTGCGGCAAACTCAACACGGTGGGCTATCGCTCAAGACCATCGAATATCTTTGATCAAAACACCCGTGAAATCATTGGACGTAGATCCGGAGCCAAACTCACCCCCAAACAGCTGCAAAAATATTCGAGCAGAACGATTTATTGCGGTGTCAGATGTGAAGGGTGGAACTCCAGTGAACCAGTAAGGACACCTTTTGATCCCCTTGTATCAGTTGAGTTATGCAATCGAGCCAATCGAGGGAAAGTCAAGGTCACCATAGATCCGGCTGGTAAAATACGCATCGAGGAAGGGCGCCTGGAGCAATTGTCTCATAGACATAATCCAGAGTTTCTTTTGCGCCATGTAGTTCTCTGTCCCTTGTGCGCAAAACCTTTCACAGCTTCCAAATCAAAAGGCAAACTCGGGAATTATTTTGGCTACTTTCATTGCGCTCGCAAACATAGGTATTTTGGCGTTAAGCAAAAAGAGTTCGAAAATACAGTTGCCTCTAGTCTTAACAGGCTGGAGGCAAAACCTGGCTTCTTGGATCTCTTTCGCGAAGTAGTTTGTGATGTCTGGATGAGTAAGAACAGCAGTCAGATCAATGAAACCAAACAAATTCAGGAGCACAAAACACAATTGAAAGAACGCCAGGCCAACCTCCTGGACAAATATGTTTCATGCCAATCTGATATTGTGCAAAGAAAGCTCCAGGCTCAAATCGAAGAGCTTGAGGAGTTGATTAAAGCTACTGAAAACCAGAGTAAAAATGTGCCAATCACAGATGGTGAAATCGAGGCTTATTTTCAGATCGCGAAAAAGATGATGGAACACCCCAGCGAACACATACTAAACGCGCCTACAAAGCCAAAACTTGAGAAACTCTGGTTTTTCATATTCGCAGACATGCCCACCTATCAACAATTGACCGATGGAACCCCGGAATTGACGCTGCTGTACAGGTTTTCTCAAGACCCTGGCCTAGCCAGGGAACGGTTGGCTGGGCAACTGTCCCTGCAATGGAACACCTTCCAGCAACAGGTTCAAAACGCGGTAGCTTAAGAAAGAGCTCCAAAATCACTGTGCTATTCTTCGTTATCCCCATGATTCAAACTTTCTTGGTAGAGATCAAACCCAGCCTCTCCCAAACCGTAAAGAATATCCAGAAGGCCTTCTATTTCCTCATCACTGTAGTTTCTCGCAATCATACCAAGAATGCGCTTAGCTTTTGAAACCGTGATACGACGTTCTCCAAAACCTCGGCCCGGCTTCCTGGGTTCATCAAAATCGTCTGAGGTGATCATTGTCAAACCCTCAGATTAAATTTGTCAGCAATCTACTCACTTCATCAAAACCTAACATCAGGCCTGTTTTCGATCTTACTCATTATTGGACAATCCCACCTGTGACCTTGTGGCATTTAGCCATCGAAGGATATTGGGACCTGCCAATAAATCACGAGATTCAATTACTTGTCCAACGTTTACAGCTTCATCACGGGTTAGGGATAGAACATTTGCATGGCGACTGGTTGCCTGCAGAAAATCACGACCCTTCCCGGCAAGCCGTTCCTGTTCCTTCCAGTCTTCAATCTGCTCGATCGTCAATTTCGAAAACGATAATGGTTTCTTCATGTTTGATCAGACTAAAAAATGAGACCAGCGAGTCAAATGTCTCGCTCGAACTCATCTTGAGATTTAGCCAGTTTCTGTTGGCTATACACTTTCGCTCTCAATTCTTTCGCGCGTTGGAAATCCTTGTCCCTCTGTCCGAGCTGGTAGCCTCGTTCCATGGCAGAAGAGGATTGATCCACCTCCAACACTCGACCACGAAACCCATCTTGCCAACCTTTGTCGAAGTCTTCTTTTTGATTCTGTAACTCCCTGGAATTTGGCAGCGGCACGCCATTGGCAGTCAACCTGTGTTGGCGCTGCTTGCGAACAGTCTTGTGCTTTGCGTAAGCCTCACTGTAGGCACTAAAGAATGCGTTCATGTATCCTTTGGACAGGACCGAAATACTCAAACTAGGTCTGGGTCGACGCTTCAACCCTTGATCAGCATGAGACTGCCCTTGATAGCTGCCATGCTTTTCACCGAGAATGTTCAGCATTGTCCTTTTCCTGTTCAGTATCCATCTCTCGCTCCTCGCACTGCCGCTTTATCTCCTGAAAGTATTCCCTCTTATAGAGGCCCTGCACGTAGCCTTCAGTGTATCCCGTCAGGTAAGAATCTAAATAGGCCTCTGAGGCAAGACTGGGGGCCAGCTCAGGCTTTGGGGATGAAAGATTATTCTGGATACCATCGCGGTACCCGTCTCCCGCACCAACCAGTTGCGCTGCTATATCTATTTCCATGATCATTCATTCCTTCTCAAAGTGGTAACAAGGGAGGCATCCCGCCATGCCCAGTTGGAAGTATCGCCTGGGGCAGTTTGGATCTGCGGTTTAGATCACCTCGCTTGAAGTAGGGTTTGGTTTTCAGCACGACTGGTGGACGGTTGGAATTCAGTAAAAGGGCTTGATTGTCCTTCATGCGGATCAACTCGTTAGCAGCGCGCAAAGGCGTTCGGTTGATTGACCCCAATCGTGCTTCCAGTTCCTTGGCTGTATCGAGCGCCATGCCTGGAAAGTAGATCTCACTACCCAGCGCTTCCTGGATGATTTTGGCTTTGCTTCTGCCGTACTTGTTTTCCAGTTGAGCCATTGATTGTAGAAACAAGGCAAAGGCCACTTTGTACTTTCTCGATGTTGTCGCAAAAACCTCAAATCCATTGATGCTGAGGTGGCCAAATTCATCCAGGAACAACCACACAGGATTACCGGGGTTACGCGCGTCCTTCAGTAATGACTTGAACAGCTCTGCGTAGAATAGATTCAGCAAGAAAGCGTAAAGCTCCATGTCTGTCTGATTGACGATGATATAGAGCGCTGTCTTACGCGTTCTGAGCTCATTCAGGTCGAGACTATTGGATTGTGTGAGGCTGGCTATCTCCGGCGTTGCCACACCGTCCAGGGCAACATCCGCAGTCATCAACACTGACTGAATGGCTTTGAAGTTACCTTGAACAAAAGCCTGATAGGATGCAAATGTCAGCGGGTCATTCTGGGTATTGGCGAGCACGAACTGGTCAATCTTACCAAGTTTCCCTGGCCCAGCCACATGCGCATCAAACGAAGTTACCAAATGGCGAAGGTTTGCCAGGTTGCAATAACGAGGATTACCCTGGTTGATCAGGCACTGTGCGAGGATACGGATCAACTTCTCCGCTGCCTGTTCCCAGAATGGATCAGAAGCCTTACCGCCACTCTGGCTGTGAGATGAAGCAATCAGCGTTTTAGCGACGTCGGCAATCTGCTGCGGGGCCAATGCTCCTGCCAATGGGTTATAGGTCTCGCTCTTCTTCGGATCGATCAGATTCAAGGCGCGTATTCTGTAACCCCTGTCGTGGAGATAGCCTGATGTCTTCTGATAGATCTCACCGGAGGTATCAGAAATCACAAAGCTGGGTTCATCAGCGGGCGGCATTAAAAGATTGGGCATGACAATGACTGATGTTTTACCGCGCCCCATACCGCCCTGAATGAGCAAGCTTTGATAAGAGTCCTTTTCTGAAAGCCTGGCACTACGGCCATCCATCAGGATGCCTTTGTTGCGTGAACTGAGAATAGATGCTTTCTCCCAGATCGACATGAAGCGCGCTGAGCTTCCGCCCAGACCAAAGAGCCAGCCAATTGACGTAAAGAGCCCTTTGAATGTCCATCCAATGATCTTGAAGAAACCACCGAATATTCCCGTGACGATTGCGCCAATGCCACTGCCTATACCGCCAACGGTTCCAAAGACACCGCGCCGGAACCTTGGGAACCATGCAAAGCCAAACAGCACAAAACACAGGATGCCAATCGGCCCCAGCATAATCAGAACGCCGGGGATGGCTGGGATCAAAGCTATGACCACGATTGTGATGAAGAAGTATTTATTGAATTTGGCTAACATTATCGCTCACTCCCTTGTTCTTGTTCAAAGCCATCCAGCTGCTTGTTCGCAGCCTTTTCGATTTCAGTTCGGGAGTTGAGAAGGCTGGAGGCACGTTCGTCCTTTGACGGTGTTTGCTTCTGTCTGCCCCGGCTAGCACTCCGCACTCTCAGCTGATCCAGGTCGTTGCTCAAACCCAAAGTGGCCAGTCGATACTTGCGCCCGGTTTCCTGGTCCTTGACGCCTGCGGTCTTGCCACGCTCGTAGTAGTCATAGCCACAGACCGCCAACCAGGACTTCAGGTCTTCAACGTCTCTGGCATGATGGAAACAAGCGCCAATGGCCTTGGCCACTTTCTCTTTGTCGGAAGGCTCTCCGCTCCGGCGTTTCATCTCGCCTTCATTTTTGGTCACTTTGATATTCTCCCTTGTACGCGTTCGATCATAAACTTTCCGCCCTGACAGCTCCGGATAGCGCTCAAATCCATAGCCTTCGACCTGGCGCTGAACGCCTGCAAAGGTGGCCTTATCCAGTCGCACCCGTTTATGAGAACGCACACCATTGGAGGAGATCATCATATGGATATGCGGATAGTCGGAATTGAAATGCACTCGACCCCAGGCCAGCTGGTCAGGCGCACGACTGCTGCAATAGCGCTCTGCAAGATCAGTTAGAATCTCTGCCTGCTGGGGCTTGGATAGATGGCCCTGGTTTTCCAGGACGATAACTTCATGGAACAAAGCATTGCCGTTGCGCCGTTTGGGCAAGTAACGATAGTTTCGATGAAACTGATCAGCCACGAGGCTGGTATTCTCACCGCCGTGATAGAGATTACGGGCGAATGTTCCATTACCACCACCCTCACCGTCTCGCGCTATGTAGGCGATCAGTTGCTCAAAGGTCGGTGCTTTGCGGGACATGGATTTTATGATCATACGTTGCTCCCAGATTAACGAAGGCAAAACCCTTCGCAATCCTTGTGCAGGAGCGGCCTACGCCGATCTAGGGACGGATAGTCGTCCGTGAGGCGAACGCTACCGCGGGCGATCATTTTCAAATAAAGCAACACGCATCAACTGCTCCGGCGACATGAGGTCAACGGTAAAGCAGCCGCGTTCTTCCAAGATCTGACGACCCTTCTCCATGTAGTCCTCGCGCAGTTCCGCATCCCAGGTCATCAACTGGAGTTCCAAAGGCGTTAAGACAAATTTTCTCATGTCTGGATACTCTATTTGATCAACTGGGCACCTGCAAAAAGGAGGGCCTATTTCGGCTTGCTTGCCGCGACTGGATATTGCGACGGAGTGCATCAGGGCGCGTCGTCTCAATCTCTGGATCGGCCCTCTAGCTGATCTTGCACCCGCTGTTCAATCAATAGCTTTTCAGTCAAGCCGCGATCAAAACCTAAGTCATAGAATTTAGCAAACTCAACCCTATAGCCTTTGCTCAGTTGAACAG
>CAJQQJ010000198.1 GCA_905480445.1 uncultured Alphaproteobacteria bacterium
ACACAAAGTGATACATCAAACGGTAGACGTGATGACTATTACGATCCAGTTCCATAGATGGAAAGCTCCTTAGCGTGACAAGCACGCTAAACGCTATCCAGCTCGGGAGCAAGCTCCCGAGATTTTCGCTAAGCGGTTAAAACACGGAGTAACCTGAAATGAACTTTGCTATCACCTCCCAGGGACGAACCGGCTCATATTGGCTTGCGGCCGCACTGGACCGCCATCCTGAAATCACCTGTGCCCATTCGAAACAAATTCCACCGGTGCCAAATTATCAGGGTAAGGCAGAGGAAAAATCACTGCAGGGAACAGTAAGCGAAGCTGATATAATCCCTCATGGCCCGGCAGAATTTTATTCGTGGCTTGGAAAGTTTGGCGAAGGGCCCAATTTTGGCACTGTTCATACATTTGACGCGGGTGAACACGCCCAGCTGGTAGCCGCTGGAGTTCTCTGTGCCCATCTGACAAGGCATCCAATCACGAGACTCTCTTCGTTTGCTGATCGGGGCACTATAGAGATGAGTCAAAGTGACTACGTAAAAACCCGCATTACCGATACAGTCGATGCCTGTCTAAAACACACTCGCTACTCAGAGCACTTGTTCGACTCCATAGAGGAGAGCAAGGCATCTGTATCTGCAGAGAACTGGCTTCCCTTCGTTTCAGGTTGTTTTGATCTGGCTCACGAAGCTCAACACATCGGTGGCTTCGACGTAGTGGCGCCATTCGAAAGGCTGACTTCGGATCCCAACTATTTTTCCTGGTTCTTTAAAAAGATCACCGGGATCAATCCAGGCTTTGATTACGTTGACGCGGTTTTTTCGGCCGGGAAATTGAACGCGTTAACTGGATTACGAGACAATGCTCTCTTCGTTTTTGAAAATTGGCCAACGTGGAAGAAAGACCTTTTTCTTGCATTCGACGATCTTTATCATTTTCATGAAAGCTTCTCTGCTTTCGGCTACGATATTCATGGAGCGATTGGCAGTGCCCGATCAGAGAGTCAATGGGTCAACAGAACAAGGGAAATTGCCCTCCAAATGAACGATCAGGACGTTCTATTGGAAAACCTGGGAAAATTCCGACCTGCAAAAATCGTCGCTGGAACAATCGTAAATCTTTTCGTTCGTACCAAAACCGCCCACCTTCAGGTCACCTTTGGAGATCAAATAAATAACACCGGCCTTCTACACAGCCCTTTGCCTTATAACGTTGAGTGCGCACGCGTATCGTTCCGTGCTCCGGCCTCTATCGGTCATGCCAAATTGAAAATCGAATCTTACAACCACGAAGCAGACAATCCAAAAACACTCTTCGAAAATAGTCTGGAAATTGTTGGTCCAGGCATGCGACTAGCTGAAACCGGCTTTCTTAGAATGGAGATTTCACCCCTGGAAGATATCGGGAGTGTTCCGGTTGTATGATGGTTAACTTTCGTTTTAGCCTGTACGCCATTTTTTTCTGGTCACCATATTGAGGCTTTTTCGGGCCACCCGGTAAAAACCAAAAAAAATTCGCGTGCGAAGACCTCTGGGAAATTTGACGCCAGCGAGACGTGAGCGCGCCTCAACCACACGATGTTCAAATTTCCAGGACAGCAACCTGATCAAAAGTGAGAAATCACGAGGCGTCCGCAGCAACGTCGAGAGTATCTCATGTCTGAATGGGGATACGATACAGGGACGCGCCCGGATCTTTCGTCTTATATCGACATTTTCTGGTCGACGGAGAATATCCAATAGGGCAGTCATGACCATTCGCTGCCTCTTTTTGTCTTTCATTCCGGCGGAAGAATAGGTTTCAGGAACAACGCGCATCATGGCTAGAGCTTCCGGAATGCCGACCGCGCCATGACGAAGGGCGACGGCGTAAAAAGCATACCAATCGGAATGCCACTCCAACTGCGGAATGAAAGCGCCCACGTCCAGCAGATCCGTTTTTCGAACAAGAACAGTATTACCACTAAGCCATAAATAGCTGTCTTCCAGACGTTTCATCATTCCTTTTGGCGTATAATATCTATGTTCATGCCCGATATGAAAAGCACTTCCGGGAATGTCAGGGTGTGAATAGTAAGTCTCTTCACCGGTTTCATCATGGAAGGTCGCCAACTCTGAAAAGACCAGTCCGGTCTCCGGGTATTTCTCGATCATTGCTATGTTACGCGCAAGAAAATCCGGCAGGAGTTTATCATCTGCCGCCGCCCACGCGAGCCAGTCAGAAGTAACTGCGCCCATTGCCCGGGCGATGGAATATTGAACACCTTTGTTTTGACCGTTTTTCAGGACGTGGATCTGCGGATAGCGGCGCGCATAGTCTTCAATGATCTCAAGACTGTTGTCAGTGGAACCATCGTCTATCACAATGATTTCATCCGCAGGACGGGATTGATTCACAATGCCTGAAAGAGAACAATCAAGGTATTTTGCATGATTATAGTTAGTCAGGATGATCGTGGCTGTAACAGCCTTATCACCTGGATTGACAGGCTTGCTCACATTTAACTCCCCACAGTCACGGCTGAGGACCAGGCAATGTCCGCCCAATACTCTCTATCGAGCAAATTCATCGCCCGAGCCGCAATTCTTTTTGGTATAACGCATTCCCCAGGTTTTCGTAAATTTTTTCTGAATTCTCCAGGCCGGGAACTGTTCCCAGTTCCTCCGTCATGCGAGAATGGAATCTGACACTAAACCCGGCATGTGGCTTTACGACAGTCAGACCTGGCAGTGCAGTCGGCGCCATTCTCTGCAGTTGCAGCCTTAACCGATGCTTTCTCGCAAAGGATTTGAGCCATTTTTTGGCGGTGCTTACCAGCCCTGTTTCACCCAAATTCTGCCGATCATATCGTTCCCGCCACAAATCAAGAGCCAATGCTCCCTCGTTCTTCCCACGTATGGCGCCTGTAGGGACATTAATCAGGTTTTTAAGTATGTGCGGTTCCAGAAATGGCTGAAGATAACAAAGATGCGCAAGGTCGACCTGACGCGTGATTTCTTCGGCTTCGATGTCCGGTTCCAGGGCTGCAATAGAGTCTATCAAGATCGATCTGTATGAAAAATAGGCTGAAAACATGCCAGCAGGATCTGTAGCCAACCATTCAACCGGATGTGCCTGATTATAGCCCGCCGTGCTCGCCACCCTCCGCCCGTGCGTTATAATCGGGAGGCGAATAATTTTTCCCATCACCGCTGTAACAGCCCCCGCCAACAATTCCTGAGCCAAAATCGAGTTTTGGCTTGAGGCCGCAAAAAGGGCCTGTCGGGCAACAGCTGTTCTGTAAACAGCATAGGTTAGAGCCTCGTAACAAGACATTAATGCAAAGACTCGGTCCAGCGCTTTGTCAGCAATAACCTCAGCATCTGTATGGATAAGCGAGGTTACATCAACTTGCGCCCGATTACCGGAATATTCGAAGTACACCCCATGAGCGGCAACCGACGAAGAGTCTGCCAGCAGGGCATCAATCATCGAAGACAGATTGTTCAGCCAGAGGAAATCATCGTCTGGCAAAAACACGAGGAAAGGCGTTTTGACAAAATCAGCCCCATCCGAGAATTTACTGAAAACCGGAATATCTTGTCTGAATTGTCGATATTCAACGTTGGGAAACTCCTGGGCAATCGCCCGATTTTTACCCGCTGCTATCTCCTCACTCGAATCGAGTACAATGACGATCTGTGATGGAGAGGTCCCAAAAATATAGGTCAGTTGTGAGCTGAGAAAGTCCGGCCGATTAAACGTTGGAATAAGAATTGTGGAGAGAGCATCAGAATCAGGTTTCATAACGACCGCCAGTCACCATCAGGAAAAACCGCTACTGCGAACACGTGAAATGCAAACCACTCATCAGAGTCAGGAAACCTGGGCATCAGATTCGACAAGCCCTATTTCAAGATCCAGCCATCCTTTTCCAACGTGTTCGCTGGGGCCCGAAACGATGAAATGAATAGCGGCCATCCTTTGTTGTAAAACCTCCAGATCATCCGCGACTGCCAGTGAAAAAAACCAGTTCCCTGGTGAAAGAAGTGTTCGGAACCGAAAGCGAAAAATTCTTTCCTCACCCTCGGAAACAGATTCGAGCTGGTCTCCTCTCCACAGCAGATTTGTGCCGTAAAAGGGAACATCCTCACTATCATTCAAAATGAAACCAAAATTAACCCGAGGAACGTTTGAGTCGAACCTAACCCTCGATCGAATCTCTATTTCTGTTCCAATCGCTGCTTCGCGGTTAGTTACAGGCTGGTCATTTACAAAGGCTATACACTCCAGAATTCTGGCGCCACCCTTGCCATAAAGCGTTTCAGCAGGATTGTACCAGGGACACTCCGGCAATCTGTCCTTTTGATCGCTATGAAAATGAAATCCGGGTTTTTCCTTGTCGTTCTCCTCGCCTCTCTCTTCCGGATCAATATCAAGACCCAACTCAAAGTCACTTTGCGTGCTTCCCCCATTGCCCATCACAATGCCATGATAGGCCTTCACCACCGTGGGAGCATCAGAAAACTCGATCAGTTTTCCCTTATCCAGGACAACACCAAGCTCACACAACCTCAACACACTGTCGGAACTATGAGACACGAAAATGATGGTTGTCCCGCTTTCTCTCATCTCTTGAATGCGGCGGAAGCATTTGTTTACAAAAACGGCATCGCCAACAGCTAGAGCTTCATCAATAATCATGATATCGGGATCAACAGCAAACGCATTACCAAAAGCCACACGAGCGTTCATCCCACTGGAATATGAACTCATGGGTTGATCAAAGAACGGACCAATATCCGCGAACTCCTGGACGTAAGCCACTCTCTGTTCGATTTCTTCTGTGCTACGCCCTCTGGCTCGCGCGTAATCTATAACGTTGTCCCGGCCAGACCTGGCCATCACAAAGCCGGCTCCCAGTTGTAAAAGCTGAACCTGACCGTCAACATGCAGCTGCCCTTCCGACGGCTTGATGTTCCCTGCTATGATCTGCAAAAGAGTAGACTTGCCTGCTCCGTTCAGGCCCAATATTCCAACCGATTTGCCTTTCGGCAAGTCCATGGAAATATCACGCAGGGCCCAAAACTCCTGATCATCGTCCACCGGACGCCGCTTCCACGGCATCTGAAAACCCTGCTGTTTCGATTGGCTGGACAACGAAAAAACTTTTCCAATCCCGTTAAGACGAACGGCAAAGTTACGATCCTGTTCCGCCTCGCCAGTCATCTAATTAGCCACTCCCGCAGATTAGAGGCGCTTCTTGTCAAAGCCAGTCTCCCTGTTAAACCAAGGCATAAAACCATCGCCCAAAACGACAGATGATGTGAAAGACTCACCTGGAACACATCGCCATAGAGCATGATGCTCCGATATCCCTCAATAACATAGTAGAACGGATTGAGCCAGGCGACGGGCATCAGTTCAGCGGGCAAAATCTCTACTTTCCAAATAATGGGAGAAGCCCAAAACCAAACGAGAAGAAGAGAGTTTACCGCCTGTGCGATATCCGTGCTCCTGGCAGCAAAAGGGGAAACCATCAAAGCAATTACAAACCCCAGACACCCCAGACAAATCATGTAGTAGGGTATCAGAACGAGGGTCCAGCGAAGCTCTACTCCGCCAACAAAAAAGACAAACAGAACGATTACCATCAAAACGACTTGCAGCATCAACGACGCCAGGACATTAGTCAAAATTAATGCCGTTGGAGAAGCTGCTCTATCGATCAGAAGATTCTTGTTACTCTGAAAAACAGAAGTGCCATCCGCTACAATTTCGCTAAATGCCATCCAGGGCAAAAGCCCACAAAACAAATAGGCAAAGAAAGGAACGCCGTCACCATCGTTTCCCATCTTTAATCCAACTACGGAGACAAAATAGAAAATGAAAAATGTGAGCGCTGGCTGGACAATGAGCCACCAAAACCCCAACATGGTATCGACAAACCTGCGTCGGAGTTTGGCACCAGCCAGAAACCAAATTTGCGATAGATTCAAACGCCTCTCCCAACAGCCAGGTTGTCGCAGTGCTTGATCCAACGAAAACTCCAGAGCCGATCTGGACTACATCGGGATAACAATAGCATTATACGGTGATCCATATTAGACCAGGGCCATTTCAGGACCACAACCTATTGATAACTCAACACCTGGTTAACAAAACCCACTTCTAACCGACCTTTTTCAGCCAGGCACTTGGCCAGGCCGTAATCCACTTGTCCAGTTCACTTTCATTGAAATTCCAACCCGGTTCATCAATAGCAAACTCTGGCTTACGTGCTGCAAAATCCTCTGCCGCATTGGCCGGATTGTCTGTAATCCAGTCTGGCTGTCCATTTGGCACGTCATGAACAAGTCTCATGATGCCATCCGTGGAGACAATATAGGATCTGTCAGTCACAAATTGGCAGTAGGCATCCAGTTCCTTTGTCACATGCCCGTAAGAATGATCCGAATCCAAAATGACAAGCACAACGTCGTCAGGCTTCACATGTTGACGGACCTGGTCAATCACCTCATCTGAAACTGAGTCCCCTTCAATGAGGGTGATGTATTCAAAGAGATCATGCGCCTCGATGGCTTCCCGGTTGTGTTTACGGATTTCGATATCAACACCGACAACCCGACTGTTCAACCCCATCGACTTCAAAATACTGGCAGAATAGATCAGTGAACCACCATGAGCCACACCGGTTTCGATGATTACATCGGGCCTAAGATTAAAAATCACTTCCTGCAAGCGGACCATATCGTCCGGGTGCTGAATAACCGGGCGCCCCATCCAGGTAAAGGTATAGGAATACTTTTGATTCCAGCTGGTCTTCAACCATAAGTCAGCAACCAGATCGAACGATTGTCTTCCATACAGATCCATAGCCGGATTTTCATCAATTTGAAGCGTCCTGGCTTCTGTGTCGATTAACACCTTCATGTTATTTCCCAATTTGTCGTTGACGAATCGATAGCTGTTGATGGATCTAAACTAACACAGCCGGATTCTCAAGTAATGAGTCGTGAATATTGGACTATTGTAATAGTTGTGCTTTTTGGCAGCTCTTTTTCCCGGAACCAGCCTAAGTGAATCTGGGCACCAATGGCCATAATTTTGAACCATGTGACGGTTCAAAACCGGCCAGATATCCACAAAACTACCAATCCTTTTGAGGTAAGCAGAAAAACAACACGAAAAAACACCTTTTGTTGATTTCACCAGCATTGGAAGTTAAGAACAGCCAGCAGCCTGATTAAAACAGATGATTGATCAAATTATGAAAGCAGTTCTTTTGGCCGGAGGCCTTGGCACACGCCTGGCAGAAGAAACCGGGACCAAGCCGAAACCCATGATTGAAATTGGTGGTCGTCCGATTTTATGGCACATTATGAAGATTTATTCAGCTCACGGAATTAATGATTTCGTGATTTGCTGTGGTTACAAAGGCCAGATGATCAAGGAGTTTTTTCGAAACTACTTCCTGCACACTTGCGATGTTACCTTTGATACCGGGCTAAACAAGATGATAACCCATCAGTCCAGAACCGAAGAATGGCGCGTAACGCTTGTCGACACCGGCGAGGAGAGTATGACGGGCGGACGCCTTGCCAGGGTCAGGGATTTCATCGGTGACTCACCTTTCTGTTTCACCTACGGCGACGGTGTCGGAAACGTAGACATTGCCGGCTCCATCGAGTTTCATAGAAAAGCCGGTAGAAAAGCAACAATGACGATCGCACCGCCACCCAGTCGGTTCGGTGCCGTCGAGGTGTCCGATGATTGTGTTCTAAATTTCCAGGAAAAGCCCAGAGGAGACGGCAGTCTCATTAACGCCGGTTTTTTCGTGCTTGAGCCGGAAGTAATTGATCTCATCGAAAACGATCAAACCACATGGGAGCGTGAACCTTTGGAACATCTTGCACGCGAGCGCCAGCTTGGCGCATGGGAACATCAGGGATTCTGGCAACCCATGGACACCTTGAGAGACAAACAACAATTGGAAGCTCTCTGGCAATCGGGGGAGGCTCCCTGGAAGATCTGGTCGTGATGCGCGATTTTTGGTCAGGCCGCCGCGTATTTGTTACCGGTCACACTGGCTTCAAGGGCGGTTGGCTCTCACTATGGCTTGCCGACATGGGTGCTATTGTCACCGGCTATTCTCTCGCACCTCCGTCACCACAAAACCTGTTTGAGACTGCACGGGTTAGCGAACTGATAGAGAACAACATAACCGGAGACGTTTGTGACAACGAGCATTTATTTCAGGCTCTGCAGGATGCCAAGCCTGAAATAGTTCTGCATTTGGCTGCCCAGTCTCTGGTCAGGCTTTCCTATCAAGAACCGCTGGAGACCTTTCAGACCAATGTCATGGGCACTGCCAATCTCTTTGAAGCCGCCAGAAAGACGCCTTCCGTAAAGTCTGTTGTTAACGTGACCACCGACAAGTGTTACGAAAATCAGGAATGGGTTTGGCCATACCGTGAAAACGAGCCATTGGGCGGGCATGACCCCTACTCCAGCAGCAAGGCCTGTTCTGAATTAGTGACAACATCTTATCGGAAAGCCTTTATGGCCGGAGAAGGCAAGCAACTCGCCTCTGCCCGCGCCGGTAATGTCATTGGGGGTGGTGATTGGGCTGCTGACAGGCTGATACCTGATTTTTTGAGAGCCATGGATGACAGCGTTCCTATTACCATTCGTAGCCCCGAGGCAGTCAGGCCGTGGCAACACGCTCTGGAACCTGTCAGCGGATACCTGCAGTTGGCTCAGGCCCTGATTGAAAAACCCGGGTCTTTTGATGAGGCCTGGAACTTTGGCCCTTCAGAGCAGGATGCCAAACCGGTTCGCTGGATCGTCGACTATCTGGTGGGACGGTTCAAGGGCCCAGAATGGTTACTGGATCAAGCCGGACAGGTTCATGAGGCCAATCTTCTGATGCTGAGTAGTGCAAAGGCAAAGCAACGTCTTGGTTGGTCCCCACGGTGGAACCTTCCAACCGCTCTGGAGAAAACCGTCGACTGGCATCTTAACTGGCGTGATGGATCAGACATGCAGTTCTTCACGCTTCAGCAAATTCGCGACTACGAAGGTACTGTCGGGAATGGCTAGAAAATTTGACCTGGTTACAACAGGTCTTGAAGGCCTGATCCTGCTTAAACGTAAGCCGATAGGCGATCATCGAGGCTACCTCGAGCGGGTTTTTTGCGAAAACGATCTCGCAACCTTAATGAACGGAACAGGTGTTGTCCAGATCAACCACACCATGACCAAAGAGGCTGCCGTAGTTCGTGGTATGCACTATCAGACCCATCCATTCGGCGAGATAAAGATTGTTAGTTGCCTGAGGGGTGCTGTTTTTGATGTCGCTGTTGATCTGCGTGAAAATTCACCAACTTTCCTGAAATGGTATGGAGTCCGATTGTCAGAAGATGGCTTTCAGAGTCTCGTTATACCCCGAGGTTTCGCACATGGGTTTCAGACCCTGACAGAAGACTGCCATTTGTTGTATTTTCATTCAACCAAACATACACCTGAAGCGGAGGGGATTGTTAACGCCCTTGACCCCGCAGTCGGTGTAGATTGGCCTTTGTCAATCAGCCAACAATCAGACCGCGACAAGAACCAGCCCATGTTGATGGGTGATTTCAAAGGCCTAGAAACATGAAATGCCGATTTTGCTCTTCCGAAGTGACGCACGTTTTTGCTGACTTGGGCAGTGCGCCGCCCTCCAATGCCTACCTGACCGAGAGCAGTCTGAAAACCTACGAAAAATGGTTCCCGCTTAAGGTCTTGACCTGTTCCGAGTGCAAGCTGGTTCAAACAGAAGATTTCGCGCAATTTGACGAGCTTTTTTCAGCTGACTATGCCTATTTTAGTAGTTTCTCCCAACAATGGCTGCAGCATTCCCGGGACTATGTTCAAATGTCTATTGAGCGCTTCGGCCTCAATGAGAACAGCCTTGCTGTGGAGGTAGCCGCCAATGACGGCTATCTACTGCAGTATTTTCAGGAAAGATCCGTTCCCTGCCTTGGCATCGAGCCAACCCATAGCACTGCGGAAGCAGCCCGGGCAAAAGGCCTGGAAATTGTCGAAGAATTTTTCGGTGAGGCTGTTGGCAGGCGCTTAAGCAATGACAATCAGCCGGCAGATTTGATGATTGCCAACAATGTTCAGGCCCATGTTCCAGACATAAATGATTTTGTGAAAGGCTTCAGCGCCCTGCTAAAACCCACGGGTGTCTGTACCTTTGAATTTCCATCACTGCCCAATCTAATTCAGCAAAACCAGTTTGACACAATTTATCACGAACATTTCTCCTATCTCTCTTTGACGGTGGTTAGTAAAATTCTTGAAGCAAACGGTCTTGCTGTTTTTGATGTGGAGAATCTTCCAACTCATGGCGGCAGCCTACGGGTCTTTGCACAACCGACTCAAGCAGGTGTTCAGCCCTTGTCAAAAGCTGTGCAAACTGCTCTTGACCTGGAAGCTAATGCAGGTATTCTGGGCGACGCTATTTATTCCGATTTCCAGTCCTCCGCAGAAAAGGTCAAGAACGACTTTACAGCGTTCCTGCTTGAGGCAAAAGAGCAGGGCAAGGTTGTTGCAGGATACGGTGCGGCAGCCAAAGGCAACACGTTGCTAAACTTTGCTGGTGTCAAGTCCGATCTCGTGTCCTTTGTTGTTGATAGCAACCCATCCAAGGCTGGTAAGTATCTTCCAGGCAGCCGGGTACCGATCGTCCATGAAGACCGCCTGACTGAGACCCGGCCCGATTATGTTGTTATCTTCCCGTGGAATCTGCGTGAAGAAATTACAAAACAACTGGACTACATTAGAGCATGGGGCGGCAAGTTCGTTATTGCAGTGCCTCATCTGGAAATAGATTGATGAAAGTAGCCATTACGGGAGGAACCGGATTTATCGGATATCCTGTGGTTCAGGAATTGGTTGCAAAAAACTTTGAAGTCATACTAATCCATCGATCGCCAGCTCCTGATCTTATTTCTCTTCCAGGCGTGACATCTTTCCCTTGCTCCCTGGACGCCAGCGATCTGCCCACATTTCAAGACATTGGCTCCCCGGATGTATTGATCCACTTGGCCTGGGGAGGTCTGCCCAACTATCATTCTCCTCATCATTTCGAAACAGAACTGCCCAACGCGTTTCGCTTTCTAAGTCATTTAATCCGAACAGGGCTAAGATCAGTTACAGTTGCCGGGACCTGTTTTGAATATGGTATGGTGTCGGGATCTCTATCAGAGAGCCTACCCGCCCTGCCTGATAACGCCTATGGGTTTGCTAAGCATAGTCTGTATCAACAGCTTCATTTTCTCCAATCGCAGGAAAATTTCGGAATAAACTGGGTCCGTTTTTTCTACCTCTACGGCGCTGGCCAGGGGCCAAAATCTTTAAGAACCTTGCTTGAGAATGCTGTCGCCCGAGGGGACAAAAGCTTCCCAATGTCCGGAGGGCAACAATTACGTGACTTTCTGCCCGTCAACGAAGCAGCTTCTCACTTCACCCGGCTTGCAACTGAACACGATAATGCAGGGATCGTTAATATTTGCTCCGGAAGTCCAGTTTCCGTGCGTTCACTGGTTGAAAGCTGGATTGCCGACCATAACTGGACAATAGAACTGGAACTGGGTGCTTATCCCTATCCCGACCACGAGCCCATGGCTTTCTGGGGCGATAACGAGAAACTCGCAAGAATATTGGGCTGTTCTTCTGATTAGCAATTGCATTCACCCGAATTGCCTCAAAGCTCAGAGGCACCTCCACTGCGTGGTCACCTCTAACGAAAACAGCCGACAATTGGTCTGAATGCTAGAGCGTTTCCGGTTGGTTTAGAATCGAAATAGGGTTTACGTGTTTGATTTCTTCTGATTCAAAGTGTCAGGAGGGACTTTCATGGCGTTACCTCAGGATTTACGACTTCGCATAGTTGATTTGGTTGCTTCAGGTGTTTCGCGCCGTAAAGCAGCTCATCAGTTTAAGGTGACGCCAGTTCGGCTATCGGGTTGTCAAACAGGCTGAGGAAGTTGGCCATGTTGATGTGAAGAAGCCAAAGAAGCGCAAGCGTAAGCTTGATCCCTATCGGGCTGATATTCTTGGCTAGATCAGAGTACAACCAGATTTGACATTGGCTGAACTATGTACCCGCCTGACTGAAGAGCATGGCCTGCGTGCTGGTTCTTCAACACTGGATGACTGGCTTCATACCAATCAACTTATACCAGCTCTCTTGATTTCTGACTCATAACTTTTTTCTTCCATTATTGTCCGATTAGTGATTCTCTTCACGCCTGTTTTCTTTTTCATAGGAGTGCGTGATGTCAGCGGCCATTAAGATGCTACCGTGTTCACACATTTCTGTTTTGAGGCTATTGTGTTGAGGTGATTGGTAATTTTTGGGACAGGACATCATGGTTGAGCGGTTTGATCTGGGGTATTTTGGCGATTTACGCTTAAAAAAAGAGGCGCGGAGCTGTTTTCACGCCTTGTTGAGGTTTCCAGTACCCGCGTGCGTAAAGTCGGCGGCTGCAGGTCGCGCCAGATGGGGTTCCATCGCTTTCTGCATAATTCCAGGGTCACTGTTGAGGAAATGAAGCAGAGTGCTTTTGAACGCACCTGCACGCAAGCTCAAGGCAAAGACCTTTTACTGATCCAGGATACAACAACGATACGTAGCGATGGTGATAGTAAGTCCTTGTGTCTTCATGCAGGTTTGGTTGTCGATGAAACGTCAGGCCATGCCCTGGGTCTGGGTCACATATCGTTTTACAATCGCCGTCCCAAAGGGGCTGGAGGCACCAAAGAGGATCGCAGCCAAAAAGCGCATGCAGACAAAGCTTCTGCGCGCTGGTCCGAGGGTATTATTGCCGCTCAGGCTTTGTGCGACGCTGGCGCGCGCAATGTCACTGTGATTGCTGATCGCGAAGGTGACATCTATGAGGATCTGGTACGATGCCAGTATGGACTTGGCACTGGGGTTGATTTACTCATCCGCGCCGCTCAGAACCGTCGATTGTCTGGCAGCCAACTTAAACTAATGGGGACCGCCCAAAGCATAGATCTGGGTCAAGAGCTAGCCTTTGAATTGCCTTCTGCGCCAGGCCGTAAGGCCCGCAAAGTTGTTGTTTCTATTGGATTTTGTTCCGTTGAGATCTTACGACCCGGTAACAGAAGACCTCAACAGTCAGCGTCATTGCCAGAAAAGACAAGGGCCTGGATGGTTGTTGCAAAGGAGCTTAACCCACCAGCAGGAGCCAGAGAACAAGCCAGCTGGGTTCTGCTGTCAACGCGGCCCGTGGAGACTTATGCCCAGGCCCGGCGTTGTATTCATTTGTACCGCCGTCGATGGCTAATTGAACAGTTGTTTCGTACATTTAAGAAACAGGGCTTTGACATTAAGCGTCAAGACATGCCCAGCGAGGAGCCCTTTCGCAAGCTTGCCACGATTGCAATAATTGCAGCCATTACGGTCATGCAACTAGTGCTAGCCCGTGATGGCAGCAGTGGCGAGCCCTTGGAACAGGCCTTTGATGCCACCGATATCCCCGTGCTTGAGGCTGTGAACAAACAAATGGAGGGAGCCACTGTAAAACAGCAGAACCCACATTCCAAAGGCACACTCGCCCGAGCCGCCTGGATCATTGCAAGGTTAGGTGGATGGGATCCCTATTACGGAAAACCCGGCCCCATTGTTATGTACGATGGCCTCAAACGATACAACGCGGTCAGGTATGGCTATGCTATTAGAAATGTGTGAATCCGGTAGATTAAGATGCGGGGTGATTATAGTAGCGCTGAGCTTGGAAAACTGGCTCGCAAGTCTCATGATAGAGGCCAAGTGCTTCGGCTGTTGGCGCTTGCAGCAGTACTAGATGGCCGGTCTCGTCTTGAAGCCTCACAGGTGGGTTTGATGGACCGGCAAACTTTGCGCGATTGGGTACACCGGTTCAATGAAGAAGGCCCTGAAGGTTTGATCAACCGTCGCGGTGGCGGTGGTCGCTCGAAATTAAGTGCC
>CAJQQJ010000199.1 GCA_905480445.1 uncultured Alphaproteobacteria bacterium
AGATGGGGTGCCAATTGATCCAATTGCCAGATGAGACCTGGAACTTCTAGCATAATCCCAACAGCAAGGGACTTGGGGCTTTTACCACTGTTGTTTTGCTCTCGGACTAACTCTAGATCCAAAATTTCCTTCGCGCGGAAGAACTCTGAAGCTTCAGAAATCATGGGGAACATTATCCGCAAATCTTGACCATGACCGGCACGAATAAGGCCTCTCAGTTGTTGACGGAGCATCGCTGGGCGATCCAGTCCAACGCGAATGGCACGCCACCCCATGGCTGGGTTTTCTTCGTGACCGTTGTTCCAATAGGGTAGAACCTTGTCTCCACCAACGTCGAGTGTTCGGAAGTTGACCGCCTTTTGGCCTGCAGTTTCAATTACGGAAGAATAAAATTCGGTCTGTTCGTCTACTGTTGGAAAACCCTGCCGGGCCATAAAAGCCAGCTCAGTGCGGAACAAACCGATGCCCGCTGCGCCTGTCTCCTCTAAGTGTGCCACGTCCATCATCAAACCAGCGTTCACAAAGAGGCCGATATCTCGTTCATCTTTAGTAACCGAAGGCAAGGCACCCTGAGCGAGATCTTCACTACGGCGAAGATGAAAGGCTTCAACAGACTCTTCAAACAGATCGGCCACTGCGTTTCTGGGTCTAACAACAACAGAATTTTCATAGGCGTTGACCAGAACTTCGTCGCCATCGTTGATGGTACTGAATAAGTTCTTGATACGCGCGATGACGGGTATGTTCATGGACTTAGCGAGAATGACGGCGTGCGCGTTAGCACTGCCTTCTTCTAGTAAGATCGCGGAGAGTTTGTCAGGGTCGTAATCCAAGAGCTCAGCAGGCCCTAATGTTTTAGCTGCTAGAATTGTTTTGGTACCGAGATCTTTTTTGTCGCTGACTTCGTCGCTACCTTGATCGACCAAATGCTTCATCAGACGCGTTGCTATGTCGTTGATATCTGCAACGCGTTCCTTGAGATAGGGGTCTGAAATCTGATTAAACCGAGCACGGTAATCGGTGATAGTACGATGAAGTGCAGCTTCAGCAGTGAGGCCTGTTTTAATGGCTTCGCGAATTTTCCTGAGCCAACCACGGTCGGCCGCAATGGTTTTGTAGGCCTCCATGATTTCCCGGCTTTGTTGATCGCGCGCGACAGCACCCAATTGGCTGAGGTTTTCCAGAGAGAGCTGCAAAGACTTCATGGCGTTGCTCAGGCGGTTTTGCTCTTCTGCTTCATTTTCTGCAACGAACCGCCGAATAACGATTTCCTGGTCATGGTAGGCAACGAAACCACGCGCAAACCCTTTGACCAGACCTTGTCCAACCAGACGGGGAGTGCCAACAGTTTGATAGTCGATGCCTCTCTTTTCTAGATCATTGAGAAACTCGTTGCCCGCCACCAATTCAGCCAACAACATGGCAATGGTTTCCAAACTCTCGCGCTCTTCGTCCTCAAAATGCCGGGCCTCAAGAGTTTGAATGACCAAGACACCGAGCAAGCGATCAGATCGCAGAATTGGAACGCCTAAGAGAGAATGAAAAGGATCCTCGCCCGTTTCAGGACGGTAAGCAAATTGTGGATGGGAGGGTGCGTCTTCGAAGACTTCAGTCTGCTCCCTTGCAGCAACAATACCAACCAAGCCTTCGCCAATTCTTAACCTTGTTTGATGAATAGCAGAACGGTTGAGGCCTTGAGTTGCGACAAGTTCTAGAACTTCACCGGCTCTTGTCACATAGCAGGAACAAACCGAGGCTTTCATTTCAGAAGCAATAATTTCAACAATTGCTTGGAGGCGTGTTTCTGCGCTGCCGCCCGACCGCATTGTGTCGCGCAGTTGCCTTAGCAGTTGCCTGCTTCCGCTCCAATTAACTGTTGTGGCCATCACCCCTCACTTTCTGAGGATTGAACGCAATCCCGGATATTAGGCCGCTTCTTCTTTGTCCAACCCGTAGGCGGTGTGAAGAGATCTGACGGCCAGTTCGAGATATTCTTCAGCAATCAAAACGCTAACTTTGATTTCTGACGTCGAGATCAGCTGGATGTTGATGCCTTTATCTGCAAGTGTCGCAAACATTATCTGTGCAACGCCTGCGTGGCTGCGCATACCAACGCCAACAACAGAAACTTTAGCGACAGTCGAATCATTTTCGATCGAGTCACAATTGATATCGTCTTGAATGGCTTCAAGCGCGTTGAGCGCGCGTTTTAGGTCCGCACGTCCAACCGTGAATGACATGTCGGTCGACTGGTTCTCTTCTGAAAGAGTCTGAACGATCATATCAACGTTGATAGCAGCATTACCCATGGCGCCAAAGATGGACGAAGCGACACCAGGACTGTCAGAAATGCCTCTCAGCGTGATTTTTGCTTCGTCACGACTATAGGCGATGCCTGTTACAATGTTCTCTTCCATAACTTCATCCTCTCCGCATACCAAAGTACCGGGCTTGTCTTCAAAACTTGATAAGACACGCAGTCTTGTGTTGTGGCGCATGGCCATCGAAACTGAACGAGTTTGCAACACCTTCGCACCAACAGAGGCTAGTTCCAACATTTCCTCGTAGGTAATGCGATCAATCTTGCGTGCTTTTGGTGTGATCCTAGGATCAGTGGTGTAGACACCGTCGACGTCTGTGTAGATGTCACAACGGTCCGCCTTCATCGCCGCTGCCAGAGCAACAGCTGAAGTGTCTGAACCACCCCTTCCAAGGGTCGCAATCCGATTGTTAGGGGATACACCCTGGAAGCCAGCCATAACCGCGACTTGGCCATCCTTAAAGCGGGCTTCGATCTCGCTGGTGTCGACTTCTTTGATTTGAGCGTTACCATGTGCATCGTCAGTTCGGAAGGGGAGTTGCCATCCGAGCCAGGATCTAGCGCTGACGCCCATACCCTGCAAAATAATCGACAAGAGTCCAACCGTGACCTGTTCGCCAGTAGATACTATCGTATCGTATTCGCGAACATCGTAGAGTTCAGCGGCGTCCTGACAGTAGGCGACCAACTGATTGGTTACACCTGACATCGCGGACACAACAACAGCAACCTCGTTGCCTTCGTCGTGAACTGCTTTCACACGTCGGGCGACGTTGCGTATTCGGTCTAGATCAGCGACTGACGTGCCGCCGAATTTCATTACTACTCTTGCCATTTTGCTTAATCACCCTCTGGAAATATTGGGTGCTACCTACTAACTGTAAAATAGGAAAAAATTTGCGCTACACTTACTCTGAGCCTAAGGAAGACGCAAGGATTGAGCAGCTTAAAATGCTGCGTGAGAGAAAGAAAATTCCAATGAGCAAGACTGCAGCGGATTCGTCCATTGATCAAGCAGAGGTCGACAAATTCACGGCCATGGCTGAGGAATGGTGGGATCCGAAGGGAAAGTTCGCGCCGCTCCACAAAATGAACCCCTTGAGGCTGGGGTTTATTCGTTCCAGGATGGTTGATCATTTTGGTCGCGATAGCAGTTCATACGAACCTTTTAAGGGTTTGACTGTGCTCGACATTGGCTCAGGTGGTGGGTTGTTGTCGGAACCTTTTGCGCGGTTAGGGGCTAGAGTGACTGGAGTTGATGCGTCTCATCGCAACGTTGAGATCGCTAGACTCCACGCTGAAGAAAGCGGCGTTGAGATTAACTACCGTGCGATGACTGCAGAAGCCTTGCTGGAAGAGGGCGAGCGCTTTGATGTGGTTTTGGCCATGGAGATCATTGAACACGTCGCAGAACCAGCAGACTTTGTTAAATCCTGCGCTGGGTTGATGAAGCCTGAAGGCATGATGGTGATGTCGACGCTGAACAAAACAGCAAAGTCTTTTGCTTTAGGGATCGTAGCCGCGGAGTACATTCTTGGTTGGTTGCCGAAAGGCACACATGATTGGCAAAAATTTGTATCACCAGAGCAGATGGATATTTGGGTCGATGAGGCGGGCTTGGATCTGGTCGAAGTAAAAGGTGGAACCTATAATCCACTAACTGCTGTCTGGTCATTGGGATCAGATACAGCGGTGAATTACTTCGGTTTGATTAAGAATTATACGGAGTTTCCGCCGAGCTAAGCATCTGTTTTTTGTAAAAAGGGCGCGGGCATTACTTCGATACCTTCGTCCAAAAGATCTTCGACATCGTCTGTTGTCGCGGTGCCGTAGATGCCTTCAGCTTTCTTTTCACCGTAGTGCATCTTTCGGGCTTCTTCCGCTAGGTTACCGCCAACGTCTTTGCAGGTGTCGAGAATATGCTCTTTCACCTTTTTGATCATCTCACCGACTTGTTCCATCGCTTCCGTTTGTTGAGGCGTAAACGTGACAGGCGTTGGAGCAGGGGCTGGAACGGGTACCGGCATTGATTGAGATACAGGAGCGGTTGGCAGGGGTGTCTTTGCACCACGGTTTTTGCCAGCATTGTTGCCAATGTGAGGCGCCATCAAAGTTTTGGCAACATGGGGGTCATCGCACTGCGGACAAGTCAGCAACCCGGATGTAGATTGTTGGTCAAACGTTGTGCTGTCTTTGAACCAACCATCAAAGCCATGGCCGTTTGAACATTGTAGAGAATACTTGATCATAGTAAGGCTGTAGTTCTCATTGAGGGGCTCGTCCGAAGATCTCTTTATAGGAATTTTGACACAACACGCCAAGCTTTATGAACGACAGATTTGATCACAACCCCGCTCTCTATCGATTTTTGCCCTCTGAATGGGTGACAAGGCATTCGCATTTAATCAAGCCACAAGGCTTGGTTTTAGATTTGGCTTGCGGCCAGGGCCGGCACAGCCGATATTTCCTTGAACAAGGCTTTTTGGTTGTGGCTGTTGATCGGGACATATCCTTGTTGTCAGCGGTGGGTTTGCCTTCAGATCTTTATTCAGATCAGTTTGATGCTGTAGAAGTCGACTTGGAAACGGGCAACCGGCCAGCGCTTTTTGATCGCAAGTTTGATGCCGTTGTTGTGACACGCTACTTGCACAGGCCTTTACTGCCACTTCTATCTGATCTGCTCGCGCAAAACGGCGTGTTGATTTATGAAACCTTTGCAGTGGGTAATGAGCGCTATGGGCGTCCAAGCAATCCCGATTTCCTCCTGAAGGAGAATGAGTTGTTACAGGTGTTCCAGACTTCATTGGCTATCAAAGCTTTCGAGACAGTAGAACTCGGAACCCCGCGGTCAGCCGTAGTTCAGCGTGTTTGCGCTGTCAGAACTTGATGTCCACCTGATTGCTCAATGAAGGTACCCGGTTTCGGGCCTCAGTCACTTGAGCAGGGTCGATTGTTGCACTGACCCATCCAACGGAACCCTTACCATCGGCTAAAACTTCGCCCCAAGGCGCCACAATGAGCGTGTGGCCGTAGGTTTTACGACCCTGGGTATGTTCACCGCATTGCGCAGCCGCAAAAACAAAGCAGCCGGTTTCAATGGCTCTCGCTCTCAATAGAACATGCCAATGGGCCTCGCCGGTGAAAACAGTGAAAGCAGAAGGTGCTAGCAGAAAGCTGGCACCTCTTTCTGCCAAGCCGAGAAAGAGCTTTGGGAAGCGCATATCGTAGCATATGCCGTGACCCAGTTTGCCCCAGGGCAATACGGAGATTACAGCTTGGCTTCCGGCTTTGTAGGTCGCGGATTCTTTGTAGGTCTGGCCGTCTGGAATATCGACGTCGAACATGTGGATTTTGTCGTACCTGTTAACCACTTGCCCTGAAGGATTGACGAGGAATTGCCGGTTCACTAGCTTTTCTTGGCCGGAAACCTTTAGCAACAAAGACCCAACGCAGATCCAACTGGACAATTCTTGAGCGAGGGATTTGAGCGCCGTTAAGCTTGGGCAGTTATCTTCGGTGGTTACAAGTTGGCGGAGGCGTTGTCGGTCAGGCACAATTATATTGGTGCATTCGGGCGTGACAAAGAACTGGGCACCGGTTTCGCGATGGGCTTGGCGGATAAGTCTCACGGTTTGTACAGCGTTTTCTTTTGGATTGTCGCTGATGGACAGTTGAATGCAAGCGGCTGTAAAGGATTGTGTCATGCAAGGCCGAGCGCTTGGTCCAACTTTCCTTGCATCTCTAGACGGAAGAGAGCATCACAATCGCCTAAGTAATCACCGTTGACGAAGACTTGTGGGACTGAGGTTTTGCCGCCGCTGCGTTTGACCATTTCGGGCTGGCGGTCGGTTTGTTCCCAAACGTTGATGGACTCGAAATCGATCCCTTTTGACTCGAGCAACCGTTCCGCTCGGCTACAAAAAGGGCAAAAGTCTCGATAAAAAAATTCTACTTTTCCAGCCATCGTATTTCCAAATTTTTCGCAAGTGAGAGGATAGATAAGGCTTATTGCCTTTTGCGGCAAGCTTTGTTGCTTCAATCAACTGTTGGTGCTGATCGCGCGCGCTAAAGTGAGCACTCTGACTTCTGAAGCACCCGCATTGTTCAAGCGTTGACAACAAGCCTCAACAGTTGCGCCAGTGGTTAAGACGTCGTCGATAAGCAGAATTCTTTTACCCTCAATCAGTTTTTTGTATCGAGTATTGGGAGAAAAGGCACCTCTGACATTGGCTCTTCGCTGGATCCTGGTGAGGTGTCCTTGGCTTTGGGTGTTCCTCGCTCTAGTTAGTAGATCAGGGATAGATTTCAAATTCGTCAACCTAGCCAGCTCGTTGCTTAACATCGCTGATTGATTGTATCGCCGCTTGAGCAGTCGCTGCCAATGGAGTGGCACAGCAGTAAGGATATCAATCCCGTTGAACAAAGAAGGGTCAGTTGCTGCAAGCCATTTAGCGAAAATTGGGCAGGCCTCTAGTTGATCACCGTGTTTGAAGCCAAGAATCATAGATCGACTGGTATCATCATAGACTAAAGCGGATCTCATGCGACTGTAAGGCGGCGTTTTCTTGAGGCATGGACCGCAGTAGAGACTAGCTTGATCTTCGAGGTCGAAGGGTAAACCACAGGTTTGGCACGAAGGTTCTGATACAAAAGAAAGCGATGTCCAACAGGTAGAACAGAGTGAAGCAGCCCCTCCAACTGGGATCCTACAAGAGAGGCAAGTGGGTGGGATCACTTGATCAAGAACGAAACTGCTGGCTGATTTAAAGCTTTGAAAAATGCCCATACTGATAAGCTACCATGATTCTTTTCTTGTCAAAGAACAATGACAGCTGGCAAGAGAGCGCCATGAACGATATCCAAAAGCCTTTTGATAGAAATCTTGTCCGCTTGCATCGAGATCGCGCTGCCAAGGACAGGACCTTTGATGATTTCCTAGAGAACGAAGTTGCGGAGCGTCTGGCTGATCGATTGCTGGACATAAAGCGCGAGTTTTCTTCGGTTTTAGTACTTGGTTGTAAAAGAGGCCGCCTCACAAAGTTGGTTCGGGCATTGTTACCTAATGCTAGTATCACTCAGGGTGATTTGTCACCTGCGATGGTCGAATTGACATCATTGCAAACGGGAATACCTGCCGTAGTTATTGATGAAGAAAACCTTGAATTCGCGGATCATCAGTTTGATCTGGTGATTTCAAATTTGTCCCTCCATTGGGTGAATGATTTGCCGGGCTGCTTGCTACAAATTGGTCATAAGCTAAAGCCAGATGGGCTTTTTCTAGCCTCATTGATTGGTGGCGATAGCCTTGCATCTATTCGCAGTGCTTTTTTAGAAGCTGAAATGGACTTAACTGGCGGCGCTAGCCCGCGGTTTTCTCCGGTGTTGGATTTGCGAGAAGCTGCTGCTTTATTGCAGCGCGTCGGATTGGCT